>JBIKID010000093.1:0-5831 GCA_044361815.1 Ilumatobacteraceae bacterium
CTTCGGTAGCAATCTCGCCAAGGTCAACAGCCGTTGGGTCTTCTACAAGGCGTTGGTCGCTTGCAAGCGCCGAGAGTTCGCTTGAGAGCGAAGTAAGTTCATCGACTTCGGCACGAATGTCACGCAAGATTGCGTCTCGTGTTGGTGCATCAAGCGTGTCGCGTTCGAGTAGTTCGGTGTTGGCACGCAGGGATGTCAGAGGAGTACGCAATTCGTGGCTTGCGTCTTGCACAAGTTGCTTTTGTTGCTCGCTGCTCAAGCGCAATGCACCAAGCATGGTGTTGAAACTGTCGGCCAATTGCTCAATTTCTCGGACGCCATGAATGTCGAGTGTGGTGTTGAGCTGCTGTGTCAGTGCGATGTGCTCTGCTGCATCTGCGAGTTGCTGAATGGGTTTTGCCGTGCGCCGGGCAACCCACCAACCTGCGATTGCTGCAACAAAAATGCCAAGTAAGCCAGTAGCAATCAATCGCATTCGGATATTTTGCTGTGCATGCTCAATTTCACTGATGTCTTTAGCGAGTTGGAGGGCACCACCATTAATAAGGGGAATAGTGAGCATGCGATATTTGACGCCACCGATCGAAGTGGTGAAACGCGCGCTTCCACCTGCTGGATTGTTGGCGATATTGAGCACTTGTTGGGTAATAGGCAAGTCAACTTCGCCAAGGGCGATGATGACCGTGCCGGCCGGATCGATCACTTGGGTCACAGTGTCAAAACGTGTTGGCATGAGTGCATCCGAGAGTGGGTTGCGCTGGCGTCGGCCGTTTGATGGGATCTGGATATTTTCACGCAAGGTCGCAGCAATGGCTTCGATACGTGCATCAAGAGTGTTGTCAATTTCGTGCATTAATTGTCGCGAGATGATTGTGGAAATGCCGATGGAGAGCGCTCCAACAATCACAAACACAATGGCGCTTGTGGTGAGCAAGAGTCGTGTGCGCAGACTCATGATGGCTTTACCACGTAGCCAACACCGCGGGCAGTGTGCAAGAGGCGCGACTCGCCACCTTCTTCGAGTTTGCGACGCAAATAACCGATGTACACGTCGAGCGATTTGGAGTTGGTCTCGAAATTGAAACCCCAGATGTGCTCATACAAGTATTCACGTGACAAAACTATTCCGGTTTGCTCGAGCAAGATGTGCAACAGGTCAAACTCGGTCTTGGTAAGTTCGATTTTGCGAGAACCACGATGGACTTCACGACGACTCGAATCCAACGTGAGATCTTGTAGTTGTAAAACAGTGGCCGAGCTATTTGATGGTGTGTGTCGGCGCAAGAGTGCGCGCACGCGAGCAAGTAGTTCGTCGACCGCAAATGGCTTGACGAGGTAGTCATCGGCACCAGCGTCCAAGCCGGCAACGCGATCCCCAACTTCGTGGCGTGCGGTGAGTAACAAGATTGGTGTGCGATTGCCACGATGGCGAAGCTCTTTGCACACCGAAAGTCCATCGAGAAATGGCATTGACACATCAAGCACCGCAGCATGTGGAGCCTTGGTAAGAATTGTGTCGAGAGCGGCTTGGCCTTCATTGACCGCGATCACTGAATAACCCTCAAGTTCGAGCACGCGCTGCACGGCCTTGCGCACCGAGGGGTCGTCTTCTGCAATAACAACTGAAAATTGTTGGTTGTTTGAAGACTTCACATATTTGACGATACTCGCATCAAACCCTTGCACGGAAAGGTATTGAGTGTTCTTGATCGATTCTTACTTTGTCTTGATCTAATTCTTACCAACGCACATCAAGATCACTCTCGTGTTCGGAACCCCCCGGCACACAACGAAAGGCAAACATCATGAAAAAGCAAATTCAAAGCGTGATCGCGGGAACCGCGGTTGTTGTAGCGATGGGAGCAATCGGTCTCGGTGTTGTTGGAAGTGCACAAGCACAACCAACTAAGTCGAGCACAGCAACTGTTCTCAATTCATCAAAAGGTCCCGGCAAGAATGTTGCAGCAATTGCATCAATCTTGAAGTTAACCGAAGCAGAACTCAAGACCCAGGTTGAAAGCGGTAAGACGCTTGCACAGATTGCAACGACTCAGGGCGTGAGTGTTCAGTCAGTTATCAACGTCCTAGTTACAGACATGCAGGCGCACATTGCACAAGAAGTTGCCTCTGGCAAAATCACTCAGGCACAGGCTGACACCAAGTTGACTGACGTGACTGCAAAGGCAACTGAGCGTGTGAACAACGTACGACCTGCACGCGGTGAGGGAATGCGCGGTGGACCAAAAGGTCCTGGCAAGAATGTTGCAGCGATTGCATCTGTCTTGAAGTTGACCGAAGCAGAACTCAAGACCCAGGTGCAAAGTGGCAAGACGCTCGCGCAGATTGCTGCCGCTCAGGGTGTTGATGTGAAATTGGTGGTTGATGCAATTGTTGCTGACATGAAGTCACATATTGCTGACGAAGTGAAATCTGGTGAGCTCACTCAGGCCCAAGCTGACACCAAGTTGGCTGAAGTGACTACCAAGGTGACTGAAATGGTGAACACTGTGCGACCTGCACGCGGTGAGGGAATGCAAGGCCACGGTCGACGCGGACACCACAACAAAAGTGAAACAGCGCCAAACGCCTAATACCTTTTCTAATTCCCCTTCTAATTCCACCGATTAGAACAACAATCGGCCGACACTTGAGCACATGCTTGAGTGTCGGCCATTTTGTGTTTATCGAGAAGTTAGATACCGAATCGCTCGCGCATATGTTGGTCATCAATGACAAGTGCAAGATGCGAACCAGCGGTGCGTGCGCGAGCAACGGCTCCCAAGATGACGCCAACTCCAGTGTCGTCAAGCGCCGTCACTTGCCGCATATCCACGGCTAGATCAGATCCTGCGTGCTCATCCACAAACTTGGTGAGCATGTCGGAGCATTCGGGCACTGTTGCCAAGTCGATTTCACCCGCAAAGACAAGTATTGATTGTGAGCCATCACGAATAATTGATGACGCCAGCTGCATGCCGATAACGCTAGCCAACATCTTGCACATGCATGGTGACAGTGGCCGACAGAGTGAGCGGTGGTGAGATGTATTTGAGTAGCCACAAACCAATAGTTCGTGGGTATTTCGCCTCGACAGTAATCAAGTCACCATCACGAACGATTCGTAGATGTATCGGTCGTAGTTTCACCTCGGATTCAACGGCTTGTTGCACAACGTTGGGAGAGTCTGGTGATATTGAGGCAGCACGCGCACCAGCACTTGCCGCGTGCCACACCGCAAGTTGATCGCGAACAATCAACCCAACGTTGAGAATGATGAGCAATAACCCAATGATCAGTGGCATGACAAGCGCGAGTTCGACTGTTGCTTGACCGGGATCGTGTTCGCGCTGGCCAAAGCGCATGTCAGTGCCTATGGTTGAACGGCATCAGCACGACCCAAGATGTTGCCGATCACACTGTCGAATAGCTCTCCAATACGCCCCGCACCGCCGCCATCGGTAGCCCAAGCCACCACCAAAAGAGCGATGATTGCTGCGCCAAGCAATACAAGTGCATATTCGGTTGTTGCCTGACCAGCATCGTGCATGTTTGCGCGAATTGAGCAAAATGAATGGATGCGACGCGATAGCTGGATGAGGTATGTAGTTATGCGATGCATAATCCTTCTTTCATGAGTGTTTGAGATGAACAAGTGCTGTTGCGATCATCGGTACGACACCGAGCAACACAAATGAGGGAAGGATGCAACACGCAAGCGGAATTGTGAGGCGCACGGGAAGCCTGCGGATGTCGGCATCGAGTTGGCGCCTGCGTTGCGCGCGCGATTCGTTGGAGAGCCGATCAAGAACATTGGCAATTGATTGACCGTCTCGATCAACCGACAACAGCGCCTCGACTAATGGAAAAACTGTTGGACCGATAGAGCCACGCAGAGCAATAACGCTTTCGCTGAAGCGATTGCCATGAGAGATTTGTTGTGCAACGCCGTTGACGATGTGGTGCAAGGGTGGCTCGAGCCAGGATGGAGCGGCAATAAGTGCCTGGGCCGGCGACGCCCCAGAGTGCAAGAGCAACACAATGGCATCAATAAATTCGGGAAGTTGACGGGCGATTTGCGGGGCGACCAGATTGCGATTGCGACGCCTAAACAAGCCAATGGCAATACACATAATGGCGAGAATTGTGAGTGTCATACCGAAACATTTCCAACAACGCGAGACATCCACTTGCGGCCAGAAACATTGAGCGTGATGCCTGTTGCAACACAACCAATGCCCGCTGGTGTGCTCAACAAGAAAAGGCGAGCGACGTGGTCAGTTGCACAAATCCATGCAAACACCGCGATGGGCAACCATGTCAGCACTTTGGTAGACAACTGCGCTTGAGCAGACTGCACATCGCGATCGAGTGCGAGACCATGTTGTTCGCGCAAAATTGATGCACTGTGCTCGAGGGCATGTGCGACGCCCGAACCACCTGCACTTGCAAGAGCCAATGTTCGACTTGCAAAACGAATCTCTGGAGTCCAAGTGGGTAATGCACACTCCAAAAGCGCATCACTCAGTGTGATGCCGTGCAATAAGCGGCGCGCAACTGGCTGGCTCCAAGACTCGTTTTCCGTCTGTCGATCGCTGCACTGCACAAACGAGGCGGCAAGCGAAAATCCGGAGCGCACGTCACGAGCAATTGCGTCAAGAAAGTCGGTGATGGATGGCGGGGTTGACGGTGCCGCAGTTGTGGGCGGTGTTATAGCTGTGGCTTTGTGGGACGTTGTACCGAGTCGCACGCGCAACCATCTACGCGCCCAGTGCCTAGTGAGCAGTGGGGCAATGATGAGCGCTGATGCTCTGGCAAAAGAAAGCGTGCCAATGATCAGTATGAGCGAATCAAAAATGCTGCGCATCATGAACGTGTCCTTGTAAGTTGACCAATGCGAAGCTCACTACGCACTCCACCACAAGTGTCTTGACGCAATAGTGGGTGGCATGGAGTTTCGGGAGTTGTTGCAACTTCACTGATCTGTACAACAGAACGCGAGCCATCTGCATTACGTCCAACGAAAACCACAACATCAATTGCTGCACAAATGTGTTGTGCGATTGCTGCGCGTGGCCACTGCCCACAATGTTGCAACATCAGCGACTCGAGCCGCAGCAGTGCGTCGTCGGCCGAGTTGGCATGGCAGGTGGCAAATGATCCGTTGTGGCCAGTATTCATGGCGGCCAACATGTCGACAACCTCGGCACCACGTACTTCTCCGACCACAAATCTGTCGGGACGCATTCGCAGAGCAGTGCGCAATAGCTCGGAGATTGAGATGCCCACAATGCCATTTGTGGTGGTGGGCCTTGCTTCGAGACGCACAACGTGACTTGCTTGTAATTGCAATTCGGCGGTGTCTTCCACGGTGATGACGCGTTCTTGAGGAGAAATATGGGCGCACAATGCGTTGAGCAATGTGGTTTTGCCTGTGGAAGCAGCACCTGTGATGAGCACATTGCAGTGGCGTTGGACGAGCTCGGTCAACAGTGCGGTTGTGGCGTCTCCACCAAAGTCTTGGAGTGTGATCGGCCGCACGTGGAAGCGGCGAATCGACAGGCATGAGCCGTCAACTGCAATTGGCGCAATGACCGCACACACTCTAGAGCCGTCGGCAAGTCGGGCATCGACGATTGGTGATGATCGGTCTAGTTGCTTACCGAGTGGCAACAAAATGCGCTCGATAATGGCATCAACTTCGCCGACAGGAAGTTTGTCAACTAAATGCACGCCCGTTGCGTCCTCTATATACACATCGGTGCCGGCATTGACCATGACTTCACGTACATCGGCGCGTGCCAAATAGTGATCGAGTGCGCCAAGACCAGAGA
>JBIKID010000002.1:0-60485 GCA_044361815.1 Ilumatobacteraceae bacterium
CCTCATAAATTGCAGTCAGTAGGTCATCTCCGGCGTCGGCATTCTTTGGATCACGAATTGCCATCAGTCGTGACGCGCCTAGCGACGCTAAGCGTTCCCTACAGCGGTCAAGCGTGTCGGCAATTGCCGCCAACTCGGCCTTTGTGCTTTCGGTGTTCGCTGCACCATCGGAAGAAGTATTTTTTGGCATCGTCATTTAGCTTTCTTTGATTTTTGTGCGACTTTCAATTTCCCATAAGGCATTTCTGATGATGGACAAATATCTGCAAGTTCACATACATCACACTTTGGTTTCTTTGCATCACACACTCGACGCCCGTGCAGAATTAGTCGCAAACTAAACCCACCCCAATCTTTCGGGTCGAACATTGCATTCAACTCATATTCCACCTTGACAGGATCTTCTTCCTTGGTCAGCCCAAGTCGACGCGACAACCGTCCCACGTGCGTGTCTACGGGCAACCCAGGCAAGTCAAACACCACGCTTCGCAAAACATTGGCGGTCTTTCGACCAACACCTGGAAGTGTCACCAAGTCTTCAATTGCGCTTGGAACTTCGCCACCGAATCGTTCCATGACATTGCGAGCCATTCCAACCAAATTCTTTGCCTTAGTTGCATAGAAGCCAGTACTGCGCACAAGTTCTTCTACTCGCGCCACATCTGCAGCCGCCATCTTTTGCGCCGTTGGAAATTCTGCAAACAAAGCGGGAGTAACCATATTGACTCGTGCGTCTGTGCATTGCGCCGACAAAATAGTTGCACTGAGTAATTGAAAAGCACTTTCGTGAGTGAGCTCGCAAATAGGAGCACCATAAATGTCTTTCAGTCTGCTCAATATCTCTGACGAGCGATCAAGAATCTTCTGATTCACCTTCACAGCAGACTTTTTGGTCGATTGCTTTTTTGATACAGCCACAGTGCCGAACACTAGCGATTGGCGCAGATAACCTAAGGGTTATGGCGCATCTCGACATCAAACGATTGGCTGCCAATGAAGATCTCGCTGAAGTCGAAGCACTACTTCGAAAGGTAGAGCGTGCTGATGGAGTGCGACCACTTTCTGATCACCTCTGGATTGATTTACGGCAAGGTGGTCGACCCGGATTCGCCGGTCTTCTCGCATTCATACCTGGCCACGGTCACCCTGTTGCCTATTGCCAGGTGTCACGAGGCAATGAATCATGGTCGCTAGACCTCATCATTGACCCACACCACCGCTACGACATGGCATCAATTGGCCCAGAAATGCTCGCTGCCACAATGGCAATCATCTCCGATGAAGGTGGCGGGCATGTGTATTGGTGGGTGTATGAACCAACCCAAGTACATCAACAACTAGCCAAGAGCGTCAACTTTACGATCGGCCGAACTGTTACCCAGATGCGCGTCAATCTCCCACTCAGCCAAGAGGCTTTCAATAGTGCGGCACAAATCGAGACATGTGCTTTTCGTGTTGGAACAGACGAGCAAGCCTGGCTTGATGTCAACAACCGTGCGTTTAGCAACCATCCCGAACAAGGTGGTTGGACGAAAGACATTCTTCAGTCAAGACAGCAAGAACCGTGGTTCAATCCAAATGGTTTTTTGTTGCATCACATTGACAGCAAGCTGGCCGGATTTTGCTGGACGAAATTGCATCTCGATACGCAACCCGTATTGGGGGAAATTTACGTGATTGCTGTTGATCCCGATCGTGCGGGCAAAGGTCTCGGCAGGTCTCTCACCGTGGCCGGCTTACAACATCTAGCCAAACTTGGGACCACGGTGGGCATGCTGTACGTAGATAACCAAAACAGCGGCGCGCTCAATATGTACACATCACTTGGTTTTGTAAGCCATCACCAACAGTGTGCATTTGTTGGTGACGTGCACTAGTTTTTAGCGCATGCCAACTGCCGAAAACACAGAATCCACATCACTTCCCCGCTGGTCGGTTACTGATGTGCATGAGTCTTTTTCATCTCGTTCGTTCACAGATGCGATGGAGCGCGCCGGAGCAACTGTGTCGCGCATGGAACAGCTTTTTGACCAGCACAATGTGCGGGCTATCGAGCCCCGCAAGCCACTTGAAGCCGATGGACAAACTGCCGACGCCGTCATTAAGTCGTTCAACACAACAGTTGAAGAGTCCGAGATTCTGGGTGCATACATTTATGCAACCGTCAGCACCGACTCGCGGCACGAACAGGCTCAAGGCCTGCTCAGCGAGCTCGAAACCTTAGATGCACGAGTGTCACCCCTGCTTGCACGCCTCGCAGATTGGATTGCGTCGTTGGGCGCAGATGCACTTGCGACAGTAAGCGTTGAAGCTCGTGAACACCTTGGTCCATTGCAACGCTTGCAGGCCCGCAGCGAGCATCAAATGTCAGAAGCCGAAGAGGGTTTGTATTCTGAATTGGGGACGACGGGTTCGTCAGCATGGGGACGCTTGCAAGGAGACCTCACCTCCCAACTCAGCGTTGACGTGCATCTTCCAAGCGGAACCACAAACATGCCAATGGCAGCGGTGCGCGGTCTTGCAACAGATACCGACATGGCTACACGCAAGGCCGCTTACGACGCAGAAATGCAGGCCTGGCCAACAATTGCAGTTGCATGTGCAGCAGCAATGAACTCAATAAAGGGTGAAGCCAACACCGTAAATCGTCGACGCAAATGGAACTCGCCGCTCGATGCATCGCTCTATGGAAACAGCGTGAGTCGCGCGACATTTGATGCTATGCAGTCAGCAGTGCATGCTTCACTCCCCGATTTTCGCAAATGGATGCGCGTCAAAGCCCAACTCGCGGGCGACACCAACGGCTTGTCGTGGTGGAACCTATTCGCTCCGCTTTCAGTCTCGCCAGGCGCAATCTCGTGGGATGAAGGCATCAGTTTGGTCAAAGGTGCATTTGCGAGTTACAGCGATCAACTTTCCCACTTGGTTGACCGCTCGCTATCCGAGCAATGGATAGATGCCGAACCACGAAGTGGCAAAGTTGGTGGCGCGTTCTGTATGTCATTCGTAAAGGACCGATCGCTTGTATTGCTCAACTGGAGCGGCAGCGTTGACTCTGCGCAAACGACAGCGCACGAACTTGGACACGCCTATCACAACACCCAATTGGCCGAACGAACTGCATTGCAAAAGCGAGTCCCAATGGCGCTTGCTGAAACAGCAAGTATTTTTTGTGAGACTCTCGTTGTCGAAGAAGGTCTACGCAAACTTCAGGGTGACGACCGTCTTGCGCTTCTCAACGTAGACCTGATCGGGGCATCTCAAGTTGTCGTCGACATTCACAGCCGCTTCCTTTTTGAAACGGAAGTTTTTGCTAGGCGTCAACACCGCACTCTTGGCGTAAGCGAACTGAATGAGATCATGCTCTCGGCTCAACGCGATGCCTACGGTGATGGCATTGATCAATCGACAGCCCACCCACACATGTGGGTGCTGAAGCCGCATTATTACGGCAGCCACTTCTACAACTGGCCATATACATACGGCCTGCTGTTTGGACTTGGCTTATATGCACGTTTCCAACATGATCCAGAGCATTTCCGCAGTGGCTACGACGACGTGCTTTCACGAGCAGGCATGGACACAGCAGAGCAACTTGGTGCCGCGTTTGGACTAGATGTGACCGACGAAGCATTTTGGACAGCGAGCCTCGATGTACTCCGTGCACGCATGACCGACTTCAACACACTTGCGCAAAAGCACTTGTAAACTGAATACATGGTCAGTCTTTACGATGCGTCACGCGAAGACATCACCACTCTCTTAGAAGGTCAACCAGCATTTCGTATCAAGCAAGTATGGGAAGGCCTGTACCAGCAATTTATTGAGCCCGCCCAGATGCTCACACTTCCAGTTGCACTGCGCAACAAATTAAACGAACATTTTCCTCCAGCGCTCAACCTGACCTCAACAAGCGTGAGCGACAAGGGTGACACCACAAAGTTTTTATGGTCGCTTGCCGATGGTGGACATCCGATTGAAACCGTTTTGATGCACTACAAAGAACGTGCAACAGTTTGTGTAAGCACACAAGCAGGCTGTGCGATGGCCTGTGGTTTCTGCGCCACCGGCCAAGCGGGCTTTACTCGCCATCTCACGAGCGGAGAAATTGTTGAGCAAGTTGTGCGCGCAGCAAGAGAGAGCGCCAAAAAAGAACAACGTGTAGCAAACGTGGTATTCATGGGCATGGGCGAGCCGCTCGCCAATGAAGAAGCGGTGTGGGGTGCTGTCGAACGCATGCACCACGACATTGGTATTTCCGCTCGCCACCTCACTATTTCAACCGTCGGCATCATTCCCGGCATTCGCGCGCTCGCGCAACGCCCGCTTCCTGTCAACTTGGCCGTGTCGCTGCACGCAGCACGCGACCCATTGCGCGACCGTCTCGTACCTATTAATAAGCGCTACCCACTCGCCGACTTGGTGCAGGAGTGCGCAGATTATTTGCGTGTCAAAAATCGTCGCGTCAGTTTTGAGTGGGCAATGATCGAAGGCGTAAACGATCAACCACAAGACGCTAAAGAACTCGCACGTCTTTGCAAGCGCTTGCGTCCATCCGCGCACGTCAACCTCATCCCACTCAACCCGACACCGGGTTGGCCAACCAAAGGCACTTCGGCGCAAGGAGTGCGCGATTTTGCAGAGCAACTCGAAGATCTGGGAATCAATGTGACCATCCGTCGCAATCGTGGCACCGACATCGACGCTGCATGCGGTCAGCTCGCAGCCGGCCAACCAGTCAAAATGTCTTCAAAGCGTGAAATCCCAGCAACATAGTTGCGCAGGTTTCTTAGGCTTGTAGCACGGACAGGAGCCGCTCGCGTCCTTGCACAATTTGATCTGCAAGTAACCGCTCCAAAACACCACCCGTAAACAATGTGCCTCCGTAGTGCAAATTGACTGTCAGATTTGAGCCAACACTTGCCGCTCCAACTTGCGCTGTCAACACCCAGGGCGAATGTTTACGTCCATCGGTCTCTCGGCGTTCAAACACCACTTTGTTGGGGCTTTCGCACACAGATTGCACCATGCGCAAGCGTTTTGATCGAGCAAATGGCCCAACTTTGCCGCGTAACTCAACCAGCCACGCAATGGTTTCTCCCGACCCAGACACTTCCGCTGTCACTTGGTGCACTATGCCCAACCACTGCGGAAAAGTTGCCAGATCGGCTACGACTGCAAACAGTTTTTCTACGCTGACAGGTGCTTCAACGGTTGCAGTTACATCCATGGGAAATGTTTACCAGAGAATGCTTATCAGGGAATATCGAACTCATTGAACGTCTCACGTTCAAGTTCGACTGCAGGTTCTTCATCTACTACTGGTCGCGGATATTCAATTGTTTCATCTAGACCGAATGCACGGCTCAACAATTTTCCTTTTGGTCGCAATACCCCACCCAAGTCATCAGTGCGATCAAACTGCGGAGTCCACGGCATCGCTTTCGTTTCTTCAAGGTCGGCATCGCGCACAACTGGCTTTGAAACAGTTGTTTTCGTTTCTTGAACTTCCTCAACTTTTTCAGCATCTATCTTGTCGGTCTGAAACAGCATCGGTCGTGCTACTGGCTTCTTTTTCTGCTTCGAATCAGTCACCGACTTTTTTACGTTTGCCTTCGCAGGTGCCACAACTGATTTGGGCGTCTTAAATAATCGTGGCGGGTCTTCTCGGCGATCATCAATTGACCAACCCTTTGGCACGCTCATTCGATCACCATGAGTTGCGCACAATGCACTGCGACGCTCACCTTTGAGCGGTGCATAATTCGAAAGTGTCAGCAACAAACTTTGCGGATCAATAATGTATTCAACCGCTGCTGGTTGAGCGCATCCTGGTCTTTCGCAGTGTTGGGCCACAACTAAACACTAGTTCTCGTGGGCGATATGGGCCTCGATCCCACGACTTCCACGATGTGAACGTGGCGCTCTTCCGACTGAGCTAACCGCCCGAGGCTGTTTAGGGTACAGCACGCTATTGACTTGGTACAACGCACGCCTTGCCCATCCCTTGCCGATCCCGGATCGTCTCAGTGTCGGATGGGCATGTCATGTCAAAGCCAACTAACTGCCTTACAACTCCATAATGGCCTACTTCGCACCCCACCTCAACGGCAAGTTCGTTGGAGTCAACGATGACGCATGACCCTGATTGCAACAAGCCATCTGGTTTCACCGGGACAACCGGACCACTCGTCACATCGAGCAGCAGCACACCGATAATGCCAATCGCAAGAATCCATCCGATCAGTCTCTTGGGAAATTGCCCACGCACAATTGGAAGCGACGGAATTGAATCGTCAATCTCGCTCTGCACATCTACAAATTGCTCATCGTACGCATGCCTCAGCATTGGGTCCGACAATGTTGACCATGCCATGACCACTTCGGCCATCTGTAGTGATGCGGCAGGTGAAGCAACAACTGCACTGTCGGGATGAATCATGCGAACCTTGTCCCGATAAGCAGCGCGTATCTGTTCTATTGATGCAGTTGGTGACACCCCAAGCACAGCATAAAAATCTTTGCCTTGATCTAGCATCAATAACCCAATGCTGGGTCAACGACCCCGACGAGTGGTTGACTCGAAGCAAGTCGACGCACATTTTCGGTAATACGCAAAGCCAACAATGGTGGAACCATTTCGGCAGTATTGCCAACGTGAGGCGTGATGATGCAGTTGGTCAGTGACCAAAGCGGGTGGCCCGCTGGTAAAGGCTCTGGGTCTGTAACGTCCAACGCCGCACCACCTATCTGTCCCGACTTGAGCGCCCATACCAAATCGTCGGTAACAATCTGCTGGCCGCGCCCTACGTTGACGAGCCACGCATGTGACTGCATCTTTTCAAATTGCTCCTTACCCATAATGCCGTGCGTTTGGGGCGTCAGTGCAAGCGCCATCACCACAGCATCTGCTTGCAACAACGCCTCGTTGAGTTGCGATGTCTTCACTACCTCGTCCACTCCAAGCAGATCACCTTCTCGATTGCGGACAACTGTGATGCGACAGCCGAATGGCTGCAACATAGAAATCAACGATTGAGCAATTCCCCCTGCTCCAAGAATTGTGACTCGTGCACCAAACAATGTGCGACCGTGTTCTTCCGACCATTGTTGCTCGCGCGCATAACCAGCAACATGTCGCATACCCCCGAGCAACAGACCAAGCGCGAGCTCAGCAACTGCTCCACCGAACACACCTTTGGCACTTGTCCATGTGCGCGTTGCATCAATGTAAGGCATGTACGTCTCGACCCCCGAGAAAGGCACTTGTACCCACGAAATGTCGGGATTACGGGTCAGTGTTGCAATGAGTTCTTGCGTTGTATCGAAGTCAGTCCATACAAGACCTTGAGCTTCGGATTCATCAACTACTTCTCCGCCGCCGGCTCGCACCGCATCACATGCCCAGTCAGCAGAACCTTGCGGACCAACAGCAATGCGCACAGCGCGCGGCGGGTTCATACAGATTTATTGAGAATGCGACGCTTTGGTTTTGCTGCTGAAGTCTTCGCCGCCTCTTTACGCATACCTGCAATTGTTCCAGACAGTAAAACTGCAACGCTCAGGAAAAGGATCATGCTGGCAAGCACATTGATTTGCGGCGGAATACGCACTCGGGCTGCTCCATAGATCTGGAGCGGAAACGAAACAACATTGCCCGAGTTGAAGAAGGTAATGATGAAGTCGTCTATCGACAAGGCAAAAGCCAGCAACGATGCTGCGAGTATGCCAGGCAAGATCAGCGGCAACGTCACTTTCGTAAAGGTACGCATGGGCGAAGCACCAAGGTCTTGTGCAGCCTGTTCAAGTGTCCAGTCGAACCCTCGAATCCGAGCACGAACAGTAAGTGCAACGAAACTCACTTGGAACATAATGTGAGCGATAACGATCGTGGTGAATCCAAATTCGATGAAGTTCTGACCAAGGAAGAGCGTCGCTAGAGATGAACCAAGCACGATTTCTGGAGTGGTGAGCGGCAAGACGAGAAATAAGTTGATTCCGCTGCTCCCTCGGAACTTGTAACGAGAAAGAGCAATTGCAATGAGCGAACCAAGCACAGTCGAAATAAGCGTTGACACTGCGGCAATTTCGAGGCTTACTCGCAGTGCCCGCGTGAGTGATTCCTCGGCAAACGGATGCATCCAGTTATCTAGGGTGAACTCTTGCCACGCAATGTTGAAGTTGCCTTTAGGTTTGTTGAAGCTGAAGGCAACAATGAAAAAAATTGGCGTAAACAGATAGAGAAGCCCTAGACCCGCAAAGATATTCAGTGCCCAATGTGCAACCTTGCTTCGCGTGCGCATCATGCCAAATCCTCCGTGCCAAAGATTTTGGTGTACAGCAACACCAACGAGGCGATGCTAAACATCAACACCGCCGACATCGCAGATGCAACTGGGTAATTGTTTTGCTTCAAGAATTGATCTTGAATTGAGTTGCCGATCATTGTCGTATTTGGATTACCAAGAAACTGGGCATTTACGAAGTCGCCCGCAGCAGGAATGAAGGTGAGCAGCGTTCCGGCGAAAACACCAGGGATGGACAGTGGGAGCACCACCTTCCTGAAAGCGCGTGTGGCACTCGAATACAAGTCTCCCGCCGCATTGACGAGGTTGGTATCAATCTTTTCAAGACTCACATAAATCGGAAGCAACATGAACGGAAGGAAGTTGTAAGTAAGTCCACCGATAACCGCAGCCGGAGTATTCAGTAGTTTGCCGTTGTCCATGATGTGCAGCCACTCGAGCACCTGCACCGCGCCCACTGCATCGAATGTCCGGACAACGAAACCCCTGTCGGCCAAGATCGTCGACCATGCAATAGTGCGAATGAGGTAACTCGTGAAAAATGGAATGACCACCATGCCAAGCAGAATGTTTTTGTACCTACCTCCACGAAACGCAATGACGTAAGCAAGTGGGTATCCAATCAACACCGTTAAAACAGTGGCAATTGCTGCATAGACGAATGCGTGTTGAAACTGCGTTCCAAAATCCTTGAAAGCATTCGAATAATTTTCGAATGCCCACGAGAAGTTGTAGTCAACAGAAAATCTGCTGGGTTTCGTCGACAGCGAAATCCGTAGCAAGCTCCACACTGGCGCGAGGAAGAATAACGCGAGCCACAACATTCCGGGCTTGAGTAGACCGTACGGCGCAAGTAACCGTCGCGCCTCGGGTCCACCCCGCAGTGCCAGCACCAAAACGCCGATAAGCACAAGTGCAAGTACGAGCAGCACCACCGATGATGCGGGGCCACTCACCCACTTTGCGCCAAGCGCAACAAGGCACACAGCGGCAACAAGCATGGCCCCCAGACCAACGCGATCGGCATTAGTGCCGATTCGCCGGGAAACGGTGACCCCCGTTGTCATGTTGTTTTCAGCGACTGATTCGGTACTTACGCACCGGTGATTGCCGAGAACTCCTCGTCAAACTTGGCTTCTACTTCTTCTGTCAGTGTTGCAAATGCTCGCAAGCGTGCACTCGTTGCATCATCTGGGAAGAGCAACTGGTTGTCGGCTAGTTCTGGGTTGATCTTTGCCAATTCCTCGCGAACGCCCTTCACTGGCGACAGGTACTGCACATATTGGGTAATCAATGCTGCCTGTACTGGGTCGTAACAGAAATTCATCCACTTTGCTGCGTTCGCAGAGTTCTTCACGCCCTTTGGCAACATCATCACGTCTGCCCAACGAGTGCCGCCCTCTTCAGGAATGACGAAACGAACGTTGGGGCTGTCCTTGCCAAGTTGCAACACGTCGCCAGACCAGCCGACACATGCAGCAAAGTTGCCACTGACCAAATCGTCGGTGTAGTCGTTGCCAGTGAATTGACGAATCTGTCCGTCGGCTTTGGCCTTGGCAAGTTTTTCGAATGCCGGCGCTGCATCGTCAAACGACGCGATGGTCGATGGATCGATACCCAATCCCATTGCGATGAGACCAATGGTGTCGCGCATTTCGGTGAGCATTCCAATCTTGCCCTTGAATTCTGGGTCGAACAAATCTTCTACGCTCTTCAACTCGCGACCTGTTACATCGATGTTGTACGCGATTCCCGCCATACCCGCCTGCCACGGCATGCTGTATTCGCCCGTTGGATCCCACGGTGGGTTAACAAATCCGTCGGTGATGTTTGCCATGTTTGGAATTTCGGCAAGCGGCAACTTCTCTGCCCAACCAAGACTGATAAGTCGTCCAGCCATCCAAAATGTTGGAGCAATGATGTCGGCTTCAATGGTCTTACCGTTGCCGAGTAGCGGTTGAATCTTGGCAAAGTATTCGTTGTTGTCGTTGTAGCCCTCGGAGTAACTCATGGTGATGCCGGTTGCCTCGGCGAAACGGTCGACCGTTCCCAATGCTGAACCCTCAGTTGGGTCGATGTAGAGCGGCCAGTTATCGAATGACACGGTGGTCGATTCTGCGCCACCACCGCCATCGCTACCGCCACATGCTGCAAGCAATGCAGGTAGTGAAATACCCATCGCGCCGAGCGCGCCTGATCGGGCCAAGAATTGGCGGCGGGTCATATTGCGGGACACTGGGCGGTTATTCATGGTTCTCCCCTTCGTTGGTTACTGATGAGATCTTAGAGCGTTGACTCGATGTGATCGATGTCAGTTGTGGTTGCGCCTGCCTTATCGGGCCATCCTGCAAGCACGAAGCCACAGTCGCTGTCCCACGTCATGGCAATGCGCTTGCCAGGGGCAATCTGCGGCATCGTCGCCGACGAGTCAGCCAAGCACGTCATTTCGGTTCCGTCATCAAGCCGGACGATAAGACGGGCAGTAGCGCCCTGAAACACCAGATCAGTAAGGAGACCTTCAATTGCCCTGCCCTGCACTTCGACCGTTGCCGCAGGCTTGATGCGCTCGGGTCTCAGCATCACAGAGACTTTGTCGCCAACAGAAAATGCAGCGCCCTTGGTTGCTGCGCGAACGGTTGTGCCCACTCGCAGCGCAACAACAACATCGTCTCCATCACGTGATTCGACCGTGCCCGGAAGCAAGTTGGCTGAGCCAATAAACCCAGCGACAAACAACGATGACGGCGTGCGGTAAATCTCTTCTGGTGTGCCGATCTGTTCGACATGACCCTGACTCATTACAGCAATGCGATCGCTCATGGTGAGCGCTTCGCCCTGATCATGCGTAACGAAAATAAAACTAATTCCAACTTCACGCTGAATGCGCTTGAGCTCAATCTGCATTGCTTCGCGAAGCTTCAGGTCGAGTGCGGCCAACGGCTCATCCAACAACAGCGCGCTTGGATAGTTGACCAGTGCGCGAGCAAGTGCAACACGTTGTTGTTGACCTCCGGAGAGCTGTGTCGGCTTTCGAGTGGCAAATTCAGAAAGGCGCACAATCTCCAGCATCTCCATAACACTCGTCTTGATCTTTATCTCGTCAATCTTTTTGCTTCGAGGACCAAACGCCACGTTGTCGAACACCGTCATGTGCGGAAAAAGCGCGTACTGCTGAAACACGGTGTTGACGTTTCGCTTATACGGCGGCACTGAAGAGACGTCCACTCCATCGAGCATGACGCGACCAGTTGTTGGTTGCTCGAAACCTGCAATCATCTTGAGCGTTGTGGTCTTACCGCAACCCGAAGGGCCGAGCATCGCAAAAAATTCACCAGTCGCTATTGAAAAATTGGCATCGTGAACAGCGACAAAGTCACCGTATGTCTTCGAAATGTGATCTAACTCGATCACATTTTTTGGATTCACCAATTCCCCCATGTTGCTCCTAATTTAGCTCTCGAGATTTTTAGCTATTGAGATTGATCATTACGTGCTTGATGCGCGTGTAATCGTCCAAAGCGTATGCAGACAAGTCTTTTCCGTAACCCGACTTCTTGTATCCACCGTGAGGCATCTCGGCCACCATTGGAATGTGGGTATTTACCCAGACACATCCAAAGTCGAGATTCTTGGTCATGCGCATTGCTCGCCCAAGGTCACGAGTCCACACCGATGACGCAAGTGCAAACTCAACACCGTTGGCCCACTTCAACGCCTCTTCTTCGTCACTGAATTGCTGGACGGTGATGACCGGTCCAAACATTTCGTTCTGAATCATCTCGTCTTGTTGCTTAAGGTCGCAGATCACGGTTGGCTCGAAGAAGTAACCTGCACCACTCACTTGCGAACCACCTGTTGTGATTCGAGCATGTTTTGGTGTGCGATCAACGAACCCTTTGACCTTGCTCAAGTGAGTTTCATTGTTTAGCGGACCGTACAACACATCATCACCAGGCTTACCAGTCTTTGTCTTCTTTGCAGCCTCGGTCAGCGCGTCGACGAAATCACGATAGATCTTTGGTCCGGCAATTACGCGAGTTGCTGCAGTGCAGTCTTGGCCTGCATTGAAGTAACCGGTCATAGCAATTGTCTCAACAGCAAGGTCAATGTCGGCATCATCAAAAATGATGACCGGTGCTTTTCCACCGAGTTCGAGATGAACGCGCTTCAGACTCTTAGCTGCATCCCCTGCTACTTCCATTCCTGCACGAACCGAACCCGTGATTGAAACCATTCCAGGAGTGTCGTGCGTAACCATTGAGCGGCCGGTGTCACGATCGCCACAAATGACGTTGAGTACACCTGGAGGCAATACTTCTCCAGCAATTTTTGCAATCAATGCAGTCGACGCTGGTGTTGTGTCGCTTGGCTTCAGCACAGTCGTGTTACCTGCCGCAATAGCAGGAATAAATTTCCACACACCCATCATCAGTGGATAGTTCCATGGTGCAACTTGTGCACACACACCAATTGGCTCGCGACGAATATATGAAGTGAAGTTGGTCATGTACTCACCAGCGCTCTTTCCTTCGAGCATGCGAGCAGCACCGGCAAAGAACCGAATCTGATCCATCATCGGTGGCACTTCTTCACCAAACGTAATGGCACGTGGCTTTCCAGTGTTCTCGATTTCGGCTTCAATCAACTCGGTCATATTCGCTTCCATCGCGTCGGCGATGTCATTAATTGCCTTCTGACGTACTGACGGCGTGGAGTGTTTCCACGAATCGAATGCATCTGCAGCCGCTTTCATTGCGCTGTCCACATCTGCAGGGCCGGACAATGCTGCCGTTGCATACTGTTTGCCGGTTACGGGATCAATGATTGGCGATGTGCGACCGTCTTGGGCTGCAACTTCTTTGCCGTTGATGTAGTTATTAAATGATTTCATACGACAACACTAACCAGCAACGGCAAGTGGTATGTAATACCACGGTATCAATTAGAAGCAGCCCATTTGGCGTAGTGTCGGGTTATGGCATCAAGCATCAAGACTCTCGGTGTGCCCAAAGAAATCAAGACTTTGGAGGGTCGTGTCTCACTCACCCCAGACGGCGTGCGTGAATTTGAGCGGCTTGGAATTGAAGTATTTGTCGAGAAAAGCGCCGGAGAAGGAGCCTCCATCAGCGACGCCGAATATGTGGCCGCGGGTGCCACGATTGTGCCAACGGCTGCGGATGCGTGGAGCCAGCAAATGGTTGTCAAGGTTAAAGAACCAAAGGCTGAGGAGTTTGGTTTTTTAAGGTCCGACCTCACGTTGTTTACATACTTACATCTCTCGGCGTATCCAGCGGTTGCTGCAGCGTTGCAAAAGTCAAAGACAACGGCCATCGCCTACGAGACAGTGCAACTCGATGACGGATCATTGCCGTTGCTTGCACCGATGAGTGAAATCGCAGGCCGACTCGCCACCCAAGCCGGAGCGCATTTTCTTGAACGTCCACAAGGTGGTCGCGGTGTCCTCATGGGTGGAGCACCCGGAGTGCGTCCTGCAAAAGTTGTGGTCATCGGTGCTGGCAATGTTGGCTATAACGCGGCATGGATTGCAGCAGGCATGCAAGCAGAAGTAATCATCCTCGACAGAAACTTGGATCGCCTGCGATACATCGAGCAAATATGTATTGGTCGCACCACAACACTTGCTTCAAACCGCGGTGCGATCGAGCGCGTACTCGCCGATGCCGACTTGTTGATTGGTGCAGTGCTCGTTGCTGGTGCACGCGCACCAATTGTTGTCAGTGACGACATGGTTCGCAGCATGAAACGTGGCTCGGTAATCGTTGACGTTGCCGTTGACCAAGGTGGATGCATTGCAACTACGCATGAGACCACACATACCGATCCGGTCTACGAAACTCATGGCGTGATCCATTATGCAGTTGGCAACATGCCAGGAGCAGTTCCCAATACCAGCACATATGCACTCACCAACGCGACGCTTCCCTATCAATTGCAAGTCGCAACACTTGGTGCACGCGAAGCAGCAGCACAAAGTGAGTCAATCCGACTTGGAGTCAACACTGCGAATGGACACATCACGAGTGAGCCCGTAGCTCGCGAACTTTCAATGGATTTTGTGCGTCCGGAAGACGCTTTGCGTTAACTAATCGCAGCAGCTGTCACGCCAACCACACGACGAACAACGAAAGTGCGCATGCTCGGCATAGAGTCCTGAGCCGCAGTGTGGGCACTCTGAAAAAATTCCGCGTGGCGAATTGCACGTAGCCGCGCTCGTCTTACTATCAGTCGCTCTTGTAGCGTGAATGTCGAGTTGAGGTTCGAATAAGTGATTCATCTCCAATATTCTTGCCGATCCGACAGCGACTATGACTGATACCAGCGACCAACCAACCGACCAACCCCGCCGAGGTAGCGCCCGTGCCGCCCTTCGCGTGCGCGACTTTCGCCTGGTGTGGTTTGGATCTTTGGGCTCAAACATTGGCACATGGATGCAAAATGTGGTCCTTCCCGCCTATGTGTACCACCGCACCGGCAAGGCATCCGTTGTGGGTTTGCTTATCTTCGCCCAACTCGGACCGCTACTTTTCTTGTCGATCCCAGCAGGAGTCATCGCCGACCGTTTTGATCGCAAAAAGTGGCTCATTTCAATGCAGGTTGTGCAACTTTCATGCTCGGTCGCACTCGCAACTCTCGCACTCGGAACCCCACCCATTTGGGCACTTTTTGCGGCTGCCTTCGGTGTGGGAATCGGAAACGCACTCAATGCCCCCGCGTGGTCAGCATTATTGCCATCCCTCGTGCGCCCAGAAGATTTGTCCGGAGCAATCGCACTCAACAGCACTGTAATAAATGGTTCGCGCGTCGTAGGCCCAATCATCGTTGCGGTCTTCTCGCAATGGGGTGTAACAACTGCCCAATTTTTCTATCTCAATGCGGCAACATATCTTTTTGTCATCTTTGCTTTGATCAAGGTGACTGTGCCCAACTTTTTGCCAGACCCAACGCAAGGATGGCGTCGCTTCACTGTTGGGCTCTCCATTGCGCGCAACAGACCGGTAGTTCGACGACTCATCGTTTCACTTGCAACATTTTCGCTGCTCTCATTGCCTTACGTTGGCCTCTTTCCTGCAGTTGCTCGCCTCACGTTCAAAATTGATGAAAGCAGTGCAACATACAAATGGTTGTACGCCACATGGGGACTCGGCGCATGTCTTGGCGGACTTGCTATTGGAACTATCTTTTCGCATCTCGACATGCGTCGACTCATTCAGTGGGGTTTTGCAGCCTTCTCCATTGCAATGTTTTTCTTCGCTTTATCACGATCACCACTTCCGGCATTTGTTTCAGGATTCTTCTTAGGATTCGCCTACTTCGCGACAACAACAGCAATGATGACGGTTGTCCAAATGCGACTTGAGCCCGAGGTACGAGGTCGTGTACTTGCATTGTGGTTCATGTCATTCGGCGGACTTGTCCCAATAGGAAACATTTTTTTTGGACCACTCATCGACCGTTATGGCTCGAGAGGAATTCTGTTCATCAGCTCTGCAACGGCACTGTTTCTAGCCTGGCGCTGCGATATTGCTGCGCTTGATAAAAAACAACTACTTCTTGATAGTCAACGCTCAGCCAACTAGCAGAGCCACCAGTTTCTCAAGCTGTGCAACGCGAGAACCCTTAACCAGAATTGCTGCGGTGTTTTCTAACGCCGAAAGCTTTGTTGCAATCTCGTCAATTGTTCGAGATTGCACCCCATACATATCTGTTCCAAGCGCCAAGACTTCGATGCCAAGTTTTTGTGCAAGCGCAGAAATCTCAGTGTGATCTTGTATAGGTTCCCACAACTCAGCCATTACACCAAGCACCGCAATGCGCCGACTGGCATTGGTTGCACTCAATGCGTGAAGCGCAGCCGTCATAGAAGCAGGGTTTGCGTTATACGAATCATCAATGATCAATGCACCGCTGCGCGCAGTTCGGTGTTGCATCCGCATTTCCGACAAGACCGAGTTCGAAATGGCATCAGCTGCTCGCTGAAGGTCCAGTCCCAAAACTCCAGCAACAGCAATAGCTCCAACTGCATTGTGTGCCATGTGTTCGCCAGGCACGTTCATCTTCCAAGATGCTTTGCCCCACGGAGATTCAATTGACACTGCTGCACATGCACGGTCGTCCAAAACGCAACTAGTCACCCGCACATCTGCCAAAGAAGATGCGCCGTAGGTAATGACTGTTGCATCGGTGAGAGAACGCATCGCCACCACTCGTTCATCATCAGCATTCAGAACAGCAAAACCCGATGCATCAAGCGCCATGACGAGTTCACTCTTTGCGCGAGCAACTCCGTCAATATCCCCAACTCGTTCCGTGTGTGCCGATGCAACTCTGGTGACAATACCGATGTTGGGCCGCGCTATCGAGCACAGTCGAGAAATTTCCCCAAAGCCACGCATACCCATTTCGAGCACCAGTGCTTCCACGTCATCCCGGGCATTCAATATGGTTACGGGTAGGCCCTGATCATTGTTGAAGGATCGTTCATTGGCGGCCACTCGCAAGGTTGACCCAAGTGCTGCGGCAACAAAATCTTTAGTGCTTGTTTTGCCAACAGAACCAGTGATGCCAACTACACGCTTGTCAATCTGCGTGCCAAGTTTGTTTCGACCCCACGCGCCTAACTGCAACAGCGCCACAAGTGTGTCTTGCACCGTGATTGATGTGCGACCAAATGTTTTGCCCGTTGTCAAATATGCGCCGGCACCGGCCGCAAGTGCCGCCTCAATAAAATTGTGTCCATCGCGTTCAGCCACAATCGGTACAAAAAGTTGTCCGGGTCGCACGCTGCGCGAATCAAAACTGACTCCAGACAGATGAGCATTCTGACCAACCAAAGTTCCGTTGGTCGCCTTCGCCACATCGGCGGCCATCAAGCGCATAACGCAATCCTACCGAGCATCTGCATTGCTATAGAGCAGTGATACGCCGATTGCTGGCCAATTGCTAGCCAATTGCTAGCCAATTGCTAGTACCGTGTTTTTAATGACATCGCCACAACGCATTCACGTCATCGTGCTCTTTGGTGGAGAATCCGCCGAACACGATGTCAGTTGTGTGACCGCAGCGCACGTGCTGCAAGCATTAGATACTAAAAAATACCGCATCACCACAGTTGGTATTTCCCGCCAAGGCAAATGGGCACTCGTCACCACACACGCCACCGACAAACTCGAGGTTGCAGGAACGCCAATCTCAATCACCGAGATCGTTGCTCAAATCCGAAGCGATGAGCGCGCCGTCGTATTGCCGCTCCTGCACGGACCACTTGGTGAAGACGGAACGATTCAAGGCGTTCTTGAAGTTGCCAATATTCCATATGTCGGTTCAGGTGTTCTTGGAAGTGCTGTTGCGATGGACAAAGGTGTGGCCAAGCAACTGCTTGCGGTTAACGGAATCCCACAGCCGAAGTATGTGTCCCTGCACGAACAACACATCACCGATGCTTCTCTTCAACATGCAATTGACACCCTTGGGCTTCCCGTGTTTGTAAAACCAGCCAACATGGGTTCGTCTATTGGCGTCACTAAGGCTCACAATTTAGAAGAGCTCCGTGCATCAGTGGCTCTCGCTGTTTCGTATGACGAATGGGTGCTCATCGAAGAAGCGATTGTCGGGCGTGAAATTGAAGTTGCGGTTCTTGGCAACCTCACCGTGCGCACATCCCTGCCAGGGGAAATCATTCCGAGTAGTGAATTTTATGACTACAACGACAAATATGTAAGCGACAGTGCGCAGCTCAAGATTCCAGCGCCTCTTTCCGAGATCGAAACTGAAGCTGTGCAAAAACTTGCTGCCGTCATCTTCCACACCTTGCGCGCGCAAGGCATGGCCCGTGTCGACTTCTTCTACGAAGAAGGAGGTCGCGGATTCTTGTGCAACGAAATCAATACGATTCCTGGATTTACACCAATCTCGATGTACCCAAAGTTATGGCAAGCAACGGGAGTCTCATACTCACAACTTCTTGACGAACTAATCGAGTTGGCATTTGACCGCCACTCACGTCGCCGCCGCAATACAGCTCGTTAGTACTAGCTGTCTAACTTCCCGATGCGGGAATATTCAAAATTTGTCCTGGATACAACAACGCACTCGAGCTACTAAACCCATTTGCGCTGAGTAGTGATGCAAGTGATACACAGAACTTTTTGCGAATGATGTACATCGAGTCACCCTTCGCAACTTTGTACGTGCCTGCAGCGCGGGGGTCACAACCAGGCTGACTCGGACCTGCCGCAGGATCTGGGGCAACATTGATCTGAGGATTTTCCACGGTTGCAGTCGGCGGAATCTTTAAGGTTGCCCCTGGAAACGGAAACTGGCTTGCTGAAACAAGACCATTCCATGACAACAGTTCTGCAACCCTGATGCCATAGAGGTTTGCAACAAGACTTGATGAGTCACCTGCGCGCACGGTATAGATCTGTTCAAAACCAACCGCACCGATAGGCAATGTGGTGACGATATTTGGAAGCGTTGACTGCACCGGAGGGATTGTTGCAAAATCGGTGGGCCCAACTGGAACAATCGTCGTTGCAGTTCCAGCAATAGTGGTGCTGCATGCGCCAACAAAAAATAGGCTCAGCAAAACTACTGTCGCGTGTTGGATTGCTTTTGTACTGCTTCTCATTGATCCCAATAATAGGCGACTAGGTGAATAACTGGTGATTAATCGGTGATTTATAAATCTCTATGCCATTGGCCGAGCGGAAGCAGTGATTGGCGCAGGAAGCGTAGACGAACCCATCAATTGTTGATCAACAGCCGCAGCACAAGATCGACCCTCCGCGATTGCCCACACAATCAGGCTTTGCCCGCGACCCATATCGCCAGCCACAAATACTCCAGGAACATTTGTTGCGTAGTCATCGGTGCGAGCAATATTTCCTCTTGGATCTAACTCGACGCCCAATTGTTCAATCCATGCTTTCTTTTCAGGACCAATAAACCCAAGCGCAAGCAACACCAAGTCGGCACACAATTCGCGCTCAGTGCCTGGCACGGTCACAAATTTTCCATCTACATTCTCAACTTCATTGAGAACAAGAGCACGCACCGAGCCGTCAGCATTTCCAACGAATCGATCTGTATTGACACTGAATACTCGCTCACCACCTTCTTCATGAGCCGAACTTGTTCGAAACACCAGACTCCACTGCGGCCAGGGATTTGAGTCGGCTCGCACTTCCGGCGGACGCGGCATGATCTCAAGCTGAGTTACAGAAAGTGCTCCTTGGCGATGAGCTGTTCCCAAACAATCCGCGCCCGTGTCTCCGCCGCCGATGATCACAACATGTTTGCCATGAGCGCTGATCGAAGTTTCAGTTAAGTCACCTTGTTGCACGCGATTACTTGGTGGCAGATATTCCATCGCCTGATAAATACCTTTCAATTCCCTACCTGGCACCGGCAAATCGCGCCATTGAGTTGCGCCACAGGCCAACACCACTGCGTCGTGCGAAGCGACCAATACATCAATGTCCACGTTGTCGCCCACCGCAGCGTTCACACGAAATTCGGTGCCCTCTTGCGTCATCTGTTCAATACGCCTATCAATATGTCGCTTTTCCATTTTGAATTCTGGAATGCCGTAACGCAACAATCCACCTATGCGATCGTCACGTTCGAGTACCACCACATCATGTCCAGCACGAGTGAGTTGCTGAGCAGCAGCCAAACCGGCCGGCCCTGAACCGATAACTGCAACACGCTTACCCGTCTTGTGAGCAGACACGAAAGGAGCAACCCAACCTTCGCTCCATGCGCGATCAATAATCTCAACCTCAACTTGCTTGATAGCAACTGGATCTTGATTGATACCTAAGACGCATGCAGATTCGCATGGCGCAGGACACAACCGACCAGTAAATTCGGGAAAATTATTCGTTGCGTGCAAACGGTCGAGTGCATCGCGCCAGTTATCGCGATACACCAGATCATTCCAATCTGGGATCAAGTTGCCAAGTGGGCAGCCGTTATTGCAAAACGGAATTCCGCAATCCATGCATCGCCCTGCCTGATGTTTGAGATCGATCGCAGGAAATGCTTCATAGACCTCGCGCCAGTCAGCGACACGCACAGGTATCGGACGACGCTTTGGCGTTGTGCGTTTCCAGTTGATGAATCCAGTTGGCTCACCCATTGACAGGCTCCATTACTCGTCGAGATGTTTCTTCTTCGCTCAGTCCGTCAATCTTTGCTTGATCAATGATTGCCATCACGCGCGCATAATCTCGTGGTAGCACTTTGCGAAACTGCTTACAAGCAGCAATCCACCCGTCAAGCATCCCCGCACCAAGCGGAGATCCAGTCAACTGCACGTGTTGCTCGATTGTTTCTCGCAACCACGAGGTGTCCTGAGCATTTAGTTCTACGACATCGACCATTTCGGTATTTACGCGCGTCTCAAACAGTCCGTCTGTGTCATATACATAGGCGATCCCGCCGCTCATTCCCGCTGCAAAGTTGCGGCCGGTTGCTCCGAGCACAACGACTCGCCCGCCCGTCATGTATTCGCAACCGTGGTCACCGATGCCCTCAACAACAGCGAGGGCCCCCGAGTTGCGCACACAAAAACGCTCGCCAACAAGACCGTTAATGAATATTTCACCAGACGTTGCGCCGTACCCAATTACGTTGCCTGCTATCACGTTGTTCTCGGGAAGAAAAGTGGCGCGAAGACTTGGACGTAAAACAATTCGACCGCCCGATAAGCCCTTGCCCAGATAATCGTTTGCATCGCCATAGAGCGACACAGTTATTCCGTTCGGCAAAAATGCACCAAGACTTTGCCCAGCCGATCCTGTGAATTTCAATGAAATTGTGTTGAGCGGCAGGCCAGCACTTCCCCATTTCTTGGAAACAGCACTTCCAAGCATGGTGCCAACCGTGCGATTGACATTGCTAATTGGTAAATCAAGCTGAATCGGTTTTGCACCATCAATTGCGCTTGCACATTGCATCACGAGTTGCGTGTCAAGTGCATCGGCGAGACCATGATCTTGCATAACGGACTGATGCAATGTCTGTTGATAAGGATTTTGTGGTGCTGCCAAAATTGGCGAGATATCTAGCCCTTTTGCTTTCCAATGCGTAATGGCATGACGCGTGTCAAGTGCCTCAACACGTCCCACTGCTTCCTGCAATGTCCTGAATCCCAATTGTGCGAGATACTCGCGTACTTCTTGAGCAATGTATTCAAAAAAGTTGACAACAAATTCTGGCTTACCACTAAAGCGCTTGCGCAATTCGGGATTCTGTGTAGCAATTCCAACAGGGCAAGTGTCGAGGTGACACACCCTCATCATCACGCACCCGCTCACCACAAGCGGTGCTGTTGCAAACCCAAACTCTTCAGCACCCAGCAGCGCAGCAATGATGACGTCGCGTCCAGTTTTCATTTGGCCGTCAGCTTGCACAACGATGCGGTCTCGCAAGCCGTTGAGCAACAATGTTTGTTGCGTCTCGGCTAACCCAAGTTCCCACGGCGCACCCACATGTTTCAACGAAGTGAGCGGAGATGCACCAGTGCCGCCATCGTGACCCGAAACCAATACCACGTCGGCTTTGGCTTTACTCACACCTGCAGCAACTGTGCCGATGCCAACTTCTGCGACCAACTTGACATGCACGCGAGCGGATGGGTTCGAGTTTTTGAGATCGTGAATGAGTTGCTTCAGATCTTCAATCGAATAGATGTCATGGTGTGGAGGCGGGCTGATAAGTCCAACACCAGGAGTTGAGTATCGAGTTTTTGCAATCCATGGATACACCTTGTGACCAGGCAACTGTCCACCTTCACCCGGTTTTGCACCTTGCGCCATCTTGATCTGAATGTCGTCGGCGTTCACCAAATACTCACTCGTCACTCCGAAGCGCCCCGACGCAACCTGTTTGATTGCCGAACGCTTCGAGTCACCATTTGATAACGGAATATTGCGCTCTGCGTCTTCGCCGCCCTCGCCCGTGTTGCTCTTGCCGCCAATTCGATTCATTGCAATCGCAAGAGTTTCGTGTACCTCGGCAGAAATCGACCCGTAACTCATTGCTCCAGTAGAAAAACGTGCAACGAGGCTTGAAACAGACTCAACTTCGTCAATTGGTATCGGCTTGCGATCTGCAGAGAACTCAAATAGACCACGCAATGTTGACAACACACGAGATTGATCATCTACCGACTTGGTGTACTCCTTGAACACGTCGTACCTACCAGCACGAGTTGCATGCTGTAAGCGATACACAGTTTCTGGATTGAAAAGATGATGTTCGCCTTCGCGTCGCCACTGGTATTCACCGCCAAGTTCGAGTTTGCGATGAATTCGCTGATCAGGGCGAAGTGGATGCGCAATCGCATGACGTGCAGCAACCTCCTGAGCAATTTCACTCAGCCCGACACCATCCAATCGCGAAACGGTTCCAGTAAAAAACTCGCCCACAAGTTCTTTTCCAAGTCCAAGGGCCTCAAATATTTGTGCGCCTGTGTATGAAGCGACCGTCGATACACCCATCTTCGACATCACCTTGAGAACACCTTTTCCTGCAGCCTTGATGTAGTTATTGATTGCTTTTTGCGCATCTATCCCACCGAGGCCGTTGGCTCCGGCCCCGTCATTCGCTGCAATCATGTCTTCTATCGACTCAAATGCAAGATATGGGTTGATGGCCCCTGCCCCATACCCAATGAGCAGCGCCATGTGATGGACTTCGCGCGCATCGCCGCACTCAACAATCAAGCCGACTTGTGTGCGCTTCTTTTCACGAATGAGGTGATGATGCAGAGCGCTTGTGAGCAGCAGCGACGGGACTGGTGCAAAAACTTCATCTGAGTTTCTGTCCGAAATGACAATGATGCGAGCGCCCCTATCAATTGCATCGCTAGCAGTTGAGCGCGCTTCATTGAGCGCATCGCGAAGTCCTTGTTCGCCCTCGGCAACCCTGTACAAACCACTCACCACAACAGATTGCAATTGTGGGTATGCATTGTCATCGTTGATATGAATAATTTTTGCCAAATGATCGTTGTTGATAATTGGAAATGGCAACACAAGCTGTCGACAATGCTCCGGACCTGCTTCGAGCAGATTGCTTTCTGGTCCCACCGCAGTTCCAATTGAAGTGACAACTTCTTCTCGAATTGCGTCGAGTGGCGGGTTCGTGACCTGTGCAAACATCTGCTGAAAATAATCGAACAACAATCGCGGCCGTGCGGACAACACCGCAATAGGCGTATCTGTGCCCATTGAACCAAGGGGTTCGCCACCACTCTTTGCCATTGGCGCCAGAATGATCTTGAGTTCTTCGTGTGTGTAACCAAACACCTGCTGACGGCGCAACACGCTGTCACGGCTAAACACCATGTGTTCGCGCGCAGGTAAATCACCCAGTTCTACAAGTCCGGCTTCGAGCCATTCTTGATACGGCGCTGCTGCACTCAGTTGTTGCTTAATCTCGTCGTCTTCAACTATGCGTCCCTGATTCGTGTCGATCAATAACATTCGACCTGGCTGCAGCCGACCTTTGCGCACGATCTTTGATTGATCTATGTCGACTACACCAACTTCGCTGGCCATGATCACGATGTCATCGTCGGTCACCCAATAGCGACTTGGCCGCAGACCGTTTCGGTCCAACACCGCCCCGATCAGAGTGCCGTCGGTGAAGGCAATGCAGGCAGGTCCATCCCAAGGCTCCATCAAGGATGCATGGAACCGATAGAACGCGCGTTTGTCTGCGCTCATTGTTTTGTTGTTTTCCCACGCTTCAGGAATCATCATCATTACGGCATGCGGCAAACTTCGCCCACCCAAGTGCAGTAGCTCGAGAACTTCGTCAAAACTCGCAGAGTCACTGCCACCCATTGCACAGATTGGAAATGCTCGTTCGAGATCCGGCAGAACTTTGCTTTTTAGCAACGACTCACGTGTGCGCATCCAATTGCGGTTGCCTTGAACCGTATTGATTTCACCGTTATGAGCAATAAATCGATACGGATGAGCTAACGGCCACGATGGAAATGTATTTGTAGAAAATCTGCTGTGCACGAGAGCAATCGCCGATTCAATTCGCGTATCGGTGAGGTCTGGGAAAAACATTGCCAACTGAGGCGTTGTCAACATGCCTTTGTAAATAAGTGTGCGGCTCGACAAGGAAGGAAAGTACGTCTGAAGCTCTGCTGGTAATTCATGCTCGATGCGCTTGCGAGCTATAAACAACATGCGGTCTAGCTCAATCTCTTGCGCACCTTTCTTATCCGCAATGAATATCTGCGAAAATGCCGGCATAACGTCACGTGCACTCTTGCCGAGACAACTTGGATCAACTGGTACTTCGCGCCAACCCAATACATCGAGGTTTTGTTCAGCGACAATTCTTTCGACTGCAGTAACTGCTGCATCGCGAAGTTTTTTGTCAGCCGGCAAAAAGGCAATGCCAACTCCATAACTTCCCGAAACAGGCAAAACAAAATTTACGACTTCAGAGAAGAACCGATGCGGAATCTGAATCAATACACCTGCACCGTCCCCTGTCTCCACTTCGGCCCCAGTGGCGCCACGATGCTCCATGCTGCACAACGCGCCAATGCCCAATGCAACAATGTCATGCGACTTGCGACCTTTAATGTCAACGACAAACGAGACGCCACATGCGTCGTGTTCAAATCGTGGGTCGTACAAACCGCTTGCAGGCGGCATCAAATGTTGCATCGTCGTCGAGTCCTAAAATTTCTACTGAGTTCAAAAAGAACTGTTTGCAGATTGCGGAAAAAACTCCGCAGGGACGACGCTGGCCCGTGACAAAACTCTAGCGACTAATCAGCGAAACAAACTGCCTGATTCAAAGTTTGGTGGCCGTTTCTCAAAATGTGACATCACTGCTTCGGCTTGGTTCGCTGTTCCAATCAACTGGCCGATAGTTGCGCGCTCGGCTGCAAACTGCTCGGCGGCGCCACTATTTGCCAACCTATTTATAAGTTTTTTGGCACCACGCACCGCATCTGGGCTACGTCCAGCAATCTCTCGCGCCATTGTCATTGCGTCGGCATGTACATCTTGCGACAGCTGAGTGACAAGACCCAATTCGTGTCCTTCTTTGCCACTAAAAATACGCGCCGTGAATACCAAGTTCTTCACAACATCTGGTCGCGCCAACCGGCTCAGCATCAATGTGCCAGTCATGTCAGGGATCAGACCCCAATGCACTTCGCGCACAGACAGTTGTGTGTCGGGATGCACGATCCGAATGTCGCACCCAAGCGCAATTTGAATACCGCCACCCAAGGCATGACCATGCACCGCAGCGATAACTGGCACTGGCACTTCTTGCCACACCCAACACACCTGTTGCGCCATGTGTGTAATTCGACCATCCACCATTGCTCCGGCATTCATGTCTGGTTTGGTGTCACTCGAGTCGCCACGCGGCCCCGCTTCAGCCATCTGCGCAAACGATGAAAAATCGAGTCCTGCACAAAATGATGCACCATCTCCAGAAAGCACCACGACGCGCAGACCATCAAGCGTCTTGAGGTAATCGCCAGCCGCACTGAGCGACGTAAACATTGCATTGTCGAGCGCATTGCGTTTGTCGGCTCGATTCATCTTCACATCGGCAATGCCGTCAATCACCGAAATCGTGACCCGATCGTCAATTACCCCAGGTACATCTACTCGTTGTGTCGCGCTCATCAAAAGCCCCTTTGCCAAATCGTGTATCTCTATCGTGGCATGGCACACTAGATGCCATGCAACTGAACCTTTCCTCCGAAGAAGTCCTCAAATCCACCCGCAGCGTGCGCAAGCGCCTCGACTTTGAGAAGCCCGTAGAACGCAAAATTGTCGAAGAATGTCTCGAAATTGCTCTCCAGGCCCCAACTGGTGGCAATAGCCAAGGATGGCACTGGATTGTTGTTGAGGATGCGGCAAAGAAGAAGGCACTCGCCGATATTTACCGAGCCAATTGGGCCGTCTACGCGAATCTTCCAAGTGGCAAGCCGCGCGGTGATGTTCGCGATGAACAACTTCCCAAAGTGCGCGACTCTGCAACCTTCTTGGCAGAAAACTTCGAAAAAGCACCAATGCTTATGATCCCATGCATTGAGGGTCGTCTCGAAAATCTCGATGTCGCTAGCGGCGCCGGTGGTTGGGGTTCATTGCTTCCAGCAGTGTGGAGTTTCATGCTCGCACTTCGTGGTCGTGGAATGGGTTCAGCATGGACCACTATTCACTTGATGTTTGATGGCGAGAAAAAAGCTGCCGAACTACTGGGCATCCCTTTCGACAAAGTCACCCAGGGTGGATTGTTCCCAATTGCCTACACAATTGGTACAGAGTTCAAGGCCGCCAATCGTCTGCCACTCGACAAAGTGTTGCACTGGGACAAGTGGTAATTAGTAAAATAGGCAAATACGTCATTTAGCGTTCACTATCTAGCGAGAGGATTATCGATATGACTGCATCAGCAGGAACCCCCATCGAACTCGTCAACGGCGTGTACGCATCACTTGAAGCAAACGTGGCTCTTGGTCGTAAGCGACTAGGCCGCAATCTCACATTGACCGAAAAGATTTTGATCAATCATCTCTCCGATCCAAAAAATCAAGAGATGGAACGTGGACGCAGTTATGCAGACTTCGCGCCGGATCGTGTTGCAATGCAAGACGCCACCGCCCAAATGGCCCTGCTGCAATTCATGACTGCTGGACTCCCAACAACTGCGGCACCATCGACCGTTCATTGCGACCACCTCATCTCAGCAAAGGTTGGAGCGCGCATCGACATGGGTGTTGCTATCGACACCAATAAAGAGGTGTACGACTTCTTGCAAAGTGTCTCTGCAAAATACGGCATCGGTTTTTGGGGCCCAGGCAGCGGCATCATCCACCAAGTCGTTCTTGAGCACTACGCATTTCCTGGCGGAATGATGATCGGAACCGACAGCCACACCCCTAACGCAGGCGGACTCGGCATGGTCGCAATCGGAGTCGGTGGAGCTGACGCAGTGGACGTGATGACTGGTTTTCCATTCAACGTCCGTTGGCCAAAAGTAATTGGTGTGAAACTCACTGGAAATCTTTCTGGTTGGTCAAGCCCGAAAGACGTGATTCTCGAAGTCGCACGAGTGCTCACCGTAGAAGGTGGCACTGGTGCAATTGTTGAATACTTTGGTGAAGGCGCCGACACTATTTCCGCAACTGGCAAAGCAACTATTTGCAACATGGGAGCCGAAATTGGCGCCACGTGTTCCGTGTTCCCGTACGACGCAAACATGTCGGCCTACCTGCACGCAACAGGTCGTTCCGAAATTGCCAAGGCTGCCGACAAAGTTGCGACCAACTTGAGAGCAGATGATGATGCGACTTACGACAAGATCATCGAAATCGATTTGTCTGAATTAAAGCCACTCATCAATGGACCACATTCACCAGACCGCGCCCACAAAGTTGGAAAAGACATCGCGGAGGCCGCAACCGCAAACGAGTGGCCACTCGAAATCTCATCAGCATTAATTGGCAGTTGCACCAACTCTTCATACGAAGACATCACTCGTGCGGCCTCAGTTGCTCGCCAGGCAAAAGCACACGGTCTCAAAGCAAAGATCGAACTCCTGATCACACCAGGATCGGAGCAAATACGTGCAACGATTGAACGCGATGGGCTACTCGCGGATCTTGAAGCAATTGGTGCAACCGTTTTGGCAAATGCCTGTGGGCCGTGCATTGGACAGTGGGATCGCCCTAAGGAACTGACAAACAAGCCAAACACCATTGTCAACTCGTTCAACCGCAACTTTCCAAAGCGCAATGATGGCTCAGCGAACACACTGAGTTTTGTCACTAGTCCCGACACCGTTATCGCACTTGCACTTGCGGGACGTCTCGATTTTGATCCAACAACCGACACACTGACCGCCCCAGACGGCACGCAAGTGAAGCTTCAAATTCCTCAGGGTGAAGTGCTGCCAAAGAATGGTTACGACGCAGGCAACGACACCTTCATTGCACCTCCAGCCGATGGATCGGATATTCAAGTAGATGTAAGCCCAACCAGCGATCGACTCCAGTTGCTCGAACCGTTTGAGAAGTGGAATGGAAATGATTTCTTAGGAATGCCTGTGCTGATGAAAGCAAAAGGCAAATGCACGACTGACCACATCTCGGCTGCTGGAAAGTGGCTCACCTATCGTGGCCACCTGCAAAACATATGTGGAAACTTGTTTGCTGGTGTTGTTAACGCATACAACGATGTCGTTGGCGAAGGCATTGACTTGATCGATGGAAAAACACGCACGTTCCCAGAAATTGCTCGACATTACGATGACAACAACGTGCAATGGACGGCAATTGGTGACCAAAACTACGGCGAAGGCTCTAGCCGCGAACATGCCGCGATGGAACCGCGTTACCGTGGCGCTGCAGTGATCTTTGCTCGATCGTTCGCACGCATCGCGGAAACCAACCTCAAGAAGCAAGGCATTGTTCCCCTCACTTTTGCCGACCCAGCGACGTACGACATGATCGGTGAACTCGACACCATCACGGTTCGAGACATGCCACCAAAACCTGATCAACCCGTTCGCTGCTACCTCAATAAGCGTGGCGGAGATCCGGTTGAGTTTCAGGCGCTACACACATTCAGCGAAGAGCAAATCGAGTGGTTTAAGGCTGGCAGTGCGCTCAACGTTGTGCGCAAAAAAGTAGAAGATGCCGCGAAGGCTGCTGCAGATACGAAATAAATCAACTACTGTTCGGGCATGGAGAGTCTTGCTCGTCTCGTAGCGATCATTCTTGGTGGTGCGCTTTCTGCTGGAATCATCGCAATTGTTTTATGGCGTAAACCACCCCGCAACCCAACAGTTCGTGCGGCGCTCATCGTGCTCATGTTGCCGGTGATGTTCATCGGGATGCGTCTTGCCACTCTCTCGGTCGGCATTGGAGTGCGCGTGATGGGCATAGGAATATTTGCAGCAGCGATACTTGCGGTCAGATCAATGCTCACGAAAAAAAATTTGCACTAAACATCAGCGGAGAAATGGGAAAGGCCCCACATTTCTGCGGGGCCTCTCAACCGGAGAATCCTGTGGCGGGGGAGCCACATTTTTGGATTCTGTCGGGCAGGCTCTGGGGGGAGCCCACCGCGATATGTATCTAGTATGCCCTACCCGTGGGTAAGCGCGCAAGGCGAACGCCACGATGTCCCCTATCTATTTTTGAGATAGGTATCCCAATAACTTGGCTAGTCTGAGGGCAATGGAGATTCGCCATCTTGCCAGCCTGATAGCAATTGCCGACCATGGCTCCTTTTCGGGTGCTGCTCGGGCCCTGGGAACCGTACAAAGCAACGTCTCCGCCCACATCTCGCGCCTCGAGAAAGATCTCGGAGTTGCTCTGGTTGAGCGTAACGGTGGTGCCCTCACGGACGAAGGCGTCGTCGTTGTCGAGCGGGCCCGCCGCATTATTCATGAGCTGCAAGACATCGAAGCCGACGTTCATTCGAGCGACACCGAAGTTGAAGGCGAAACTCGCCTTGGATGCATTGGCACCACTGGTCGATGGCTCATGCCGCGTCTACTTCCTGCTCTCAAAAAGACGCACCCACTTGTGCGCGCGATCATCCATGAAGGCGGAACATCAAGTCTCATACCTCGAGTTCTGAGCGGAGATCTCGATGCAGCGATTGTTCACTTCCCTGTTGATGATCCCGAATTAGTACTTGAGCCATTATTTTCCGAAGACCTCGTGCTACTTGTCCACGCAAAACACAAATGGGCTTCGCTCGAAACAATCACCATTGCCGAACTTGTAACTGAACCAATTTTGCTCGCACCACGCAACACGGCACTGCGAAAAATCATCGATCGTGCTGCAGGTGCACAACGACTTGCGTTTACCGCCCAGGCTGAAATTGATGGTGTGCGCTTGCTCACCTCACTTGCATTTGAGGGTTTTGGACCAGCAATAGTTCCCGCAACTGCAATTCCTGGATGGCTCAAAGGTGAATTTGCTCGCGTTGCCATTCCTGAACTTCCGCGACGAGTAGTTGGATGGGCATCGCGACGCCGACCGATTCCAAACAAATCAACTCGTGCAGCACTTGAAGTCACCAAAAACGTTGTGGCAAAAAGTGGAGATCGCCAACCCGGAGTAACGACAACTCTTGTTCTGCCTACCCAAACTTCGTCTACAGTCAAAGCGTGACTGGATTGAATAACAAGATATCGACGCCAGTTCAGTTGCAACAGGCAGTCAAAGGCGCTGTAAGCGCTGAAGTTCGATTGCTCAGCGAATCACAACGCAACGTTGTCTGGGTAGAGATTGATCCGACAATTCATTACGGAGCACTCTCGGCAGACGCATCTGGCGTAATCGCAAATGCGGCCACTACTGCACTCAACCAACGTTTGCCACTTGTGTTGTCCATGGCATCCTCTGGCGCCGACATCCTTGGCGGAATCGATGCATTATTTGGATGGGGTCAGGCTGCGCGCAAAGTCGCTATGTGCTCGGGCATTGTCCCTATTTTCACGATCGTAACTGGTCCTGCAGTGAGCGGTCCCGCGCTGCTTATCGGTCTCAGTGACTTTGTCATCATGACAAAAGATTCGTATGCATTTGTATCTGGCCCAACAATGGTTGCCGAATTTACGGGCATCACAATGACAAATGAAGAGCTTGGTGGCACTGACGCTCACTCTCGCCAAAGTGGTGTAGCAAGCTTGGTTGTTGCAGATGCAGAAAGTGCACTTGTGGCACTCGAACAACTCCTGTCATTTATCCCAGACAACGTAGACAACGTCGCTCCTCACGTTGCGACCAATGACCCGGGAGATCGTCTCACGCCAGAAGCTGGCACAATCATCCCCGATACCGCAACCGGCAGTTACGACGTGCGCAAGATAATTCGAGCAATCGCCGATGACGAAGACTTACTCGAAGTACGCGAAAGCTGGGCGGCAAACGTCATCACTGCATTCATCACCATCGACGGCGGATCGGTTGGAGTAGTTGCAAACCAGCCGATGGTGTTGGCTGGCACGCTCGATATTCCTGCATCACAGAAGGCGGCGCGATTTGTCTCTTTCTGCGACGCGTTCAACATTCCACTGCTCACCCTTGTTGATACACCAGGGTTTTATCCGGGCAAAGACTTGGAGTGGCGCGGCATGATTCGACATGGTGGCCAACTTGTATTTGCGTATGCTCGCGCAACTGTGCCCCGCGTCTGTGTCATCCTGCGTAAGAGTTACGGTGGCGCATACATCGTCATGGACTCAAAGGGCATGGGCAATGACTTGTGCATGGCCTGGCCAAGTGCCGAACTTGCCGTCATGGGTGCCGGTCAGGCTGCTGCGATCCTGCAACGACGCGCCACACCCGAAGAGCGAGCCGCATTTGAAGCCGACTACACCGAGCGCCTCCTCAACCCGTATGTTGCTGCCGAGCGTGGCTATATCGATGCAGTGATTAACCCTGCAGAAACACGACGTGAAATCTCGGCTGCATTTACAATGTTGCGCGATAAGCGCGAGCGACTCCCTTCGCGCAAGCACGACAACTCGCCCCTCTAGCGAAGCAACCGCTAAACTCGTGCGTGGGGACAGGAAGCTCCCCACCAATTTTGAAGGGAATCCAGATGGCTGAAACAATCACCATCATCGATGACCGAACAGGCAAGAAAGTTACTGTTCAAGTCAAAGATGGCGTCTTTGCCTCGTCGGCGCTACGTGAACTCGATCCAAATCTTCGAATGTACGACCCAGCGTTTTTGTCGACTGCTGCGTGTGCATCATCGATTACCTACCTCGATGGTGAAGCTGGAATTCTGCGCTACCGCGGATACCCGATTGAACAGCTCGCCGAAAAATCTACCTTTCTTGAAGTTGCGTACCTCCTCCTCAAAGGCGAGCTTCCAACAACTCAACAAGCCGAGAAATGGAATTACGACATCACTCATCACACGATGATTCATGAAAACATGCGCAAGCGCTTTGTTGACGGCTTCCACTACGACGCTCATCCGATGGGCATGTTTATTTCGGCAATTGCGGCGCTTGGTACGTTCTACGACGATTCCAAGAACATTTTTGATGAAGAAGTGCTCAACAAGCAGATCCTCCGGCTTATCGCCAAAGTGCCGACTATTGCAGCTATGACTTACCGATTCTCGTCGGGGTTGCCATTTGTGTTGCCAAACAACTCAATGTCATATGCACAAAACTTTTTGAACATGATGTACCGCATCGGCGACGACTACACGGTGCATCCCGCACTTGCTCGTGCAATGGATGTGTTGTTTATCCTGCACGCAGATCACGAGCAAAACTGTGGCACAACCACCATGCGAGTTGTTGCCTCATCACATGCCGACCCATACTCGGCAACTGCGGCGGCAGCGGCAGCACTATCGGGCCCACTTCACGGTGGCGCAAACGAAGCAGTCATCCGCATGCTCACTGAAATTGGTGATGTCAAAAATGTTTCCGCCTTTGTCGAGCAAGTGAAGAATGGCGATGACCGACTCATGGGTTTCGGACACCGTGTCTATAAAAACTTTGATCCACGTGCCACGATTCTCAAGAAAGCTGCCTATGACGTTTTTGAAGTCACCGGCAAAAACCCGTTGCTCGATGTTGCACTCAAACTTGAAGAAGTTGCTCTCAACGACGAATACTTCATCTCGCGCAAGTTGTACCCAAATGTCGACTTCTACTCTGGACTGATTTACCAAGCACTCGGGTTTCCTCCCGAAATGTTTACAGTTCTGTTTGCAATACCTCGCACAGTTGGCTGGCTTGCCCACATGTCAGAACTCATCAAAGACAAAGAACAAAAGATCAGCCGTCCGCGCCAGGCATACACCGGTGTTGATGAGCGAAACTACGTGGAGATGAAGAAGCGCTAGACCGCGCTGATATCAATCACGATTTTGCCAATATTGGCATTTGATTCCATGTGCGTGTGTCCCTGCGCAATATCCGCAAACGCATATCTTCTGTCGATCACTGGTCGAATAGCGCCTGTTTCAAACAATGGCAGAATCTCGAGTGCAAAACGCTGACTAATCGCAATCTTTTCTTCAAGCGGTCGCGCACGTAATACCGTCCCCGACAATTTGGCTCGCTTTCCCATCAACGCTCCCAAGTTAAAAGGGATATTGCCGCCCGCCATCACTCCAACTTGCACAATATGACCCTTGAGCGCAAGACACGACACATTGCGATCCAGGTAGTCACCTCCGACTACATCGAGCACAGCGTCCACGCCACGACCGTTCGTCGCGATTTTCACTGCATCTACGAAGTCAGCGTTTTTGTAGTCAACTACTACGTCTGCTCCGAGCGCTCTACATGCTTCGACTTTGTTCGTTGAACATGTCGCAATCACCCGTGCGCCAATTGCTTTGCAAATCTGAATTGCGGCGGTGCCAACTCCCGATGCTGCTGCATGCACAAGTGCCCATCGGCCATTAGTTAAACCTCCCTGCACTACGAGCGCATCCCATGCAGTAATGAACACTTCAGGAATTGCAGCTGCATCAGCGAGAGAGACATTCGAGGGAATACGCATTGCTTGACGCTCGTGGATTACCAATTGCTCGGCATATGCCCCGCCGCTCACTATTCCCATTACCTCGTCGCCAATTTTCCATGCACGTGCTTTCGCGCCGAGGCCTATGACCGTCCCCGAAAACTCCATACCGGGTACGTCGTGAGTGTCGGGGAATGGGTTTGGATAAAAGCCCATTCGTTGCAACAAATCGGCGCGATTCAGACTCGTGGCGCGTACCCGTACAAGCACTTCTTCAGGACCTGGGTTTGGTGCGTCGATGTCTTCGAATGTCAATACTTCGACACCACCATGACCTCGCAAAACAACTGCGCGCATTATTTGAACTAGGCCATGATCTTTTGCAAGCGACGGTCGAGAGTCTCTAAAAACTCTTCAGTTGTCTGCCAAGGAGCCGATTCGCCGCCCACAAGTAATGACAAGTCTTTGGTCATCTCTCCTGCTTCGACAGCCTCGACACACACCTTTTCCACTTTGCGAGCAAAGTCAATGACTGCTGGAGTGTCATCCAATTTGCCACGGTGTTCAAGACCACGTGTCCACGCAAAGATTGATGCGATCGGATTAGTCGATGTCTTCTTGCCTGCCTGATGATCTCGGTAGTGACGAGTCACAGTGCCGTGTGCAGCTTCTGACTCCATCACTCGACCGTCTGGTGTGGTGAGCACCGATGTCATCAGGCCAAGCGAACCAAAACCCTGCGCGACGATATCCGACTGCACGTCACCGTCATAGTTCTTGCAAGCCCACACATACCCGCCTTCCCATCTCAACATGCATGCAACCATGTCGTCAATGAGTCGGTGCTCGTAGGTGAGCCCTGCTTTGTCAAACTGTGCCTTGAACTCTTGGTTGAATACTTCTTCGAATAGATCTTTGAAGCGACCGTCATAGGCCTTCAAGATTGTGTTTTTTGTGCTCAAGAACAACGGGTAATTGCGTTGCAACGAATAATTCATTGTTGCGCGTGCAAAATTGCGAATCGACTCATCAAAGTTGTACATGCCCATCACGACACCAGAACCAGTGAAGTCAGCAACCTTCATCTCGATCGGCTTGCTTCCATCTTTTGGCACATATGTCATGGTCACGGTGCCTTCACCAGGAATGCGGAAGTCGGTCGCCTTGTACTGATCACCGTGCGCATGACGCCCAATCACGATTGGTTTTGTCCAACCCGGCACCAACTTGGGAATGTTGTTGCAAATGATCGGCTCGCGGAACACCACACCATCCAGAATGTTCCGAATAGTTCCGTTCGGCGACTTCCACATCTGCTTCAAATTGAATTCTTTAACACGCGCTTCGTCCGGGGTGATAGTCGCACATTTGATGCCGACACCGTGCTTCAAGATTGCATTTGCTGAGTCAATCGTCACCTGATCGCTCGTCGCATCGCGATGCTCAATACTGAGGTCGTAGTACTCGAGGTTGATGTCGAGGTACGGCAGGATTAACCGATCCTTAATGAACTTCCACATGATGCGCGTCATCTCGTCGCCATCGAGTTCAACTACGGGATTGAGGACCTTGATTTTTCCAGCCATGAGGGGGCTCCAGCCTGTTCATCCGGACACACCGGAACTTGTATCTGATGAGTAAACAATACCCCACTACCATCGGGAGCATGGATTTTGCGTGGGCCCCGGAACACGTTGCATTGCGCACGCGCGCACGCGAAATTGCCCAAGATGCTGTCAAACGTTACGGGCGGTTTAACGACACGTGGATGAATGGTTACTCCAAAGAATTTTCGCTCGAACTCGGTGCACTCGGATGGATAGGTATGACTTGGCCAAGCGAGTTTGGCGGTGGAGGTCGACCTGCCATTGAGCGACTGATCATTGCTGAAGAGATGATCGCTGCCGGAGCACCTATCGCTGCCTCGTGGTTTGCAGATCGCCAGATGGGGCCAGCACTAATTGCATATGGCTCCAAACAACAACAGGATGAGTTTTTACCCAACATGCTTGCGGGCAAAACCACCTGGTGTATTGGTATGAGCGAGCCAAATGCTGGCAGTGACTTAGCCTCGCTCAAAACATTTGCCCAAGACGATGGCGACGAATGGGTCATAAATGGCCAAAAAATTTGGACGAGCTTTGGCGAGGTGGCTGATTACTGCTACTTAATTTGTCGCACCAGCACCGACGGACCGCCTCATGCAGGCATCAGCGAAATCATCGTTCCGATGAACACTCCAGGAATTGATGTTCGACCAATCAAAGACATGACCACAAACAGTCATTTTTGCGAAGTGTTTTACACCGATGTACGCGTACCAAAAGCAAACTTGGTCGGTATACAAGGTGGTGCATTTTCACAGACCATGCGGCAACTTGAGCACGAACGTGGAGGCATTGACAGACTTGTTTCCAACAAAGCTCTCTACGACATGGCTCGCAAGCAAGCAGACACAACCAACAAAGTCGTGCGCCAGGAAATTGCCAATATCGAAATCGGATATCGAATTGGTCGCATCCTTGTCATTCGCGAAACACTTCGTCAGGCACCAGCAGGTTTCTCAGCCGCCACAAAATGTTTTTGCACCGAACTCGAAACTCGCATTGCCAACTTTGTGTTCAACACCCTTGGCATGAATGCAACGCTCTGGGATGACATCACTCAAGGTCTCGCCTACGCGTCTGGATACACCATCATGGGTGGCACGTCCAATGTTATGCGCAACATTTTGGGAGAACGCGTGCTGGGATTACCCAAAGAACCTCCAGCCCCAAAAGTGCAACCCGCCCACAACTAGAGTTTGCTCATGCATCCGATCGAGCTCTCCACCAAGGTCATAGATTCAGGAATTGTCGACCAACCACTCAACCGAGTCAACAATGAAATTACCGAACTCGCAACAGACCTCGCCATCGTCGAGAGTTTCAGCCACTCAGTTGTGTGGGACACCGGCGACGGCCTGATGTGCTTCGACGCTTCTGGTGCGGGTAGCGGCGAAGCTGTCGTGCAGTCCATACGTACCTGGCGCACATCACCCATTTCGACACTTGTATATACACACGGTCACGCTGATCACGTTGGTGGCAGTTTCGCTTTCGCAAACGATGCCACTTCAAAAGGTGCACCAGCGCCTCATGTAATCGGCCACGAAAATGTCGTTAAGCGCATTGACCGCTACACCACTACCAACGAATGGAATATGCGCATCAATCAGCGCCAGTTCGGCGGCATCAAGTCGGACATGAAGCCAAACTCAGGCAACATGCGTGAAGCCCTCTCGCTCGAAGAAGGCGCTCAGCAGTTTTTACCGCTCGCCACACTTCGCCCCAACGAATCATTTTCAGATCAACTCATCATTCAGGCTGGAAATACCTCTGTTGAGTTTCACCATGCTCGTGGTGAAACCGATGACCACCTCTGGGGCTGGATTCCTGAAAAGAAGTGGCTGTTTACTGGCGACTTTGTTATTTGGAATTACCCAAATGCAGGAAACCCTCAAAAAGTGCAGCGGTATGCACTTGAGTGGGCAACCGCATTGCGACGCATGATCGCCCAAGGACCAGAGCTCTTACTACCCGCCCATGGCTTGCCTATTGAGGGCAAAAAGCGCATCGCGACCGTGCTTGATGACATTGCGACTTCGCTCGAAACCTTGGTTTACCAGGTCATCGACATGATGAACGCGGGTGAAACTCTCGACACCATTATTCACTCGGTGAAAGTTCCGCAACACATTCTCGACAAGCCATACATGCGTCCGTTTTACGACGAACCAGAGTTTGTCGTGCGCAATATTTGGCGACTCTATGGCGGCTGGTGGGACGGCGCAGCATCACGACTCAAGCCAGCACCAGATGCGGTTGTGGCCCAAGAACTCGCCCATCTCGCAGGCGGTGCACATGTATTGATTCAGCGTGCACTCGAACTCACCGAGACCGACTTGCGTCTCGCATGCCATTTGGCCGACCTCGCCGGATGGGCAGCCCCAGACGATGCATCAGTGCATGCCGATCGGGCAACTGTTTATGACAAACGCCGTCGTAGCGAGATGTCGCTGATGAGCAAAGGCATTTACAAGGCCGCAGCCCGCGAGTCTGAAGCCATTGTCAATAATGCTGGTGCTTGACAGCCAGAGCACAACATATGTAAGTGTTCATCCATGCACCACTTTTGGCATCCCCGCGCACACATCCTTTGCACACCACCACAGCAAAAGGATCGCAAATGCACGAAAGCAAAACAGCACCAAACAACCAGAACATCGTTCTAACAATGTCCGAACTCATCTCCGACGAAGCCAAAAAGTCTGCCACTCGTGCCGACGTCATGATGTTGGCAGTAACTACCGAAACTGAATTCAGTAAATTGCGATCGTGGATCGGCGCACGATTCGACACAGTAGAAGCAGATTTTGCCCAAGTTGACGCACGATTCGACAAAGTTGACGCAGAATTTGCCAAAGTTGACGCACGATTCGACAAAATGAGTAGTGAGAATACGCACAACACCAATCAGCTACTTCGACGCAACACCGCTCAAGTGCTCTCCATCGCCATCAGCGCGGTCGGAGTGGTTGTGGCACTCGTTGCCAACATCATTTCCTAAATCACAAGTGGGCGCGACGGGACTCGAACCCGGGACCCCTACCATGTCGAGGTAGTGCTCTAACCAACTGAGCTACGCGCCCTTACTTTCGTAAAAGCCTACCCGTTCTAGGCAACGACCCGCAATCGCAAACTCACCTCATTGGCCATTAAACGGCCAGCACGAGTAAGCACAAGTCTGTCGCCCACCTGTGCAACCAAGTCGCTCATAATTTCACGATCTTGCACACTCAATGCACCAATTGGAACTCCATCGCGCACTCTCACAAGTAACTGCAATGCCTCGAGCTTGCGCGTCTCACTGTCGAGTATTTCACTTGAAGATTCGGGAATCTCGCCGGCATTCACCATCTCGATATATCGGTCTGGCGTACGAACATTCCACCAGCGACGGCCGTCTTTGTGTGCGTGAGCCGCACAACCGAAACCGTCGTAGTTGCCTTGTAACCAATACAAGTAGTTGTGTTTGCATTCGTGACCAGATTTTGCCCAGTTGGAAATTTCATAATTCACTAAGCCATTGCTTGCGAACAACTCATCGACAAGTTCGTACTTGTCCGCTTGGTCATCGTTATCCGGGTGCCTCTCTGGTTGGGTGGCCAGTGGCGTATTGGCTTCAACAGTGAGGCCGTATGCGGATACATGCGGTGGATCTAGAGCCACAACATCAGACACTGTGGTGCGCCAGTCAGCAACTGTTTCGCCAGCCGCACCATAAATGATGTCGAGATTGAAAGTTGTGAACCCTGCCTCGCGCACATACGCAACTGAACGACGAACATTTTCAGGATCGTGCGTACGACCCAACGCAGCCAACACATGCGGAACCGTCGATTGCACACCAATTGAAATTCGGTTCACTCCGCCTTCGCGATATGTGCGCATCATTTCAAGAGTGATGTTGTCGGGGTTGCACTCAATGGTCACCTCGGCATTTGGTGCCAGTGGAATATCACGCATCACTGCAACCAGTTCATCGGCCGGCACCATACTTGGTGTTCCCCCACCCACAAACACACTTGTTGCGGGAATCATCCCCTGTGCAACAACCATGTTGATATGAATACGCATTGCGCGAAGATAATCACCTGTCAAATGGTGACGATCAGTAAATGTTGCAAAGGCGCAATAGTCACACCGCTTCGAGCAAAACGGAATGTGCAGGTAGACACCGTGGGATGCAGCGTCAAGTTGCATTGGGTGGCACAAACAGCAAGTCGAGTTCGGCCAGTTTGGTGCCCACGTCGTCAATGCTCACATCGAGCATGACTGCAATTGCACGTGTGTCGTTGGCGCGAACAGTAATGACTTTGCCGTTGAAGTCTTGTCGCTGCACCTGGATCATCCGCAAGAGGCGCTCAAGCATCTTGAATTGATCACCTTCACGAGTTGTCAATTTGGCAACATCGATACGCAACTTCTTTGGCGCAGTTGTGCCTGGCTGGGAAGAATCCTCGCGTTGCTTGTCGCGGGGCAACAGCTGATCAACCGTTACTCCATAGAAACGTGCCAATCGCTCAAGCCGCAACACACTGATTACGCGCTCGCCACGCTCATAAGCGCCCATGACCGATGCTTTAAATTCCTGCAGTGTCGAAGTCTCAACTTCGTTGAGTGACAAATTCTTTTGTTGGCGAATACTGCGCAATCGCTCGCCCACTAAGCGCGAGTACGACTGTTCGTCAAGTGGGTCATTTGCTGGCGTATTCACATCTCACCCCTTCGACATCGAGTCATCAACGCACCTGCAACTATTGCAGCAGTTTCAGCCCTCAACACGGATTCTCCAAGGGAAACCCGATTGACTGACCCATCAAGTTCTTCCGGAGCAAATCCACCCTCTGGGCCAATGACAATCGTGCGATGCGCAGCGGTTACTTGGACTCCACCTGGTTCCGCAAACGCAACTTCGGAACGTGACACCAAATCTGCGAGTAGTACAACCGGACGCACGACAGGGAGCCAGACTCTTCGACTTTGCATCGATGCCTCGTTTGCTACTCGTTGCAATCTGGCTGTCTGCTTCTCTGCCTTTGCCGAATCCCAGCGAACAACTGATCGAGTAGTTGGAGCCAGCGGAATAATCTCGTCGATTCCAAGTTCAGTGAGCTTCTGCACAATGAGTTCTGGCTTTTCACCCTTGACAGGAGCGAATGCAACACACAACGACCACTGAGGTGGCTCAACTACAAACAACTCACTTGTGGCGTGGATGTCACCATCTTTAGTGAGTGTTGCTGTTACCCATGCACCGGCTCCATCGCTCACAGTGATTTGATCATTTGACTTAATCCTCAAAACCTTGAGGAGGTGATGCTGATCATCGATGCTCAAGCTTGGTGTTTCTAGCGACTGAACAAAAACATGAGCAGCACTCCGGCGAAGTGTTTCGATCACAAAAATGCTGACTTGATCTTGGCTTTCAATGTAGAAGCCGACTGCGTCACATGCTCACCGCGAGACTCAGCAAATCGAGTCAACAAATCGCGCTCTGCATCACTCAGTTTGGTTGGCACATCAATCACAATTTGAGCACGCAAGTTTCCTCGACCCTTATTGCGCCCACCCTGGTTGAGATGTGGCACACCACGGCCTTTCAGCAGAAACTCTCGTCCCTGTTGCACGCCAGGTGGGACAACCAGATCTTCATCACCATCAAGCGTGCTCAATACCACGTGAGTACCAAGTGCTGCCTGAGCGATTGAAATAACGACTTCGGTGACGAGATCGTCTTCTTCACGTCGATACGTCTCGTGTTCTGCAACGCGCACGTGAACGAACAAATCTCCTGCACCACCACCACGAATACCAACAGCGCCCCGCCCACTTACGCGCAACGTTTGTCCCGTATTGATGCCTGCTGGTACCTCAACTGTATGTTCTACATCTTTGACAATGCGACCATCGCCCCTGCACGGAGCACATGGTGAGTCAATGATTTGACCCATTCCACTGCATCGACCGCATGGCGCGGCAGTCACCATTTGTCCAAGCATGCTTTGACGCACTCGACGGACCTGCCCAGCCCCACCACACTCGGCGCAAGTCTTTGCTGAAGTTCCTTTTTTGGCTCCGCTGCCTTCACATTCGTCACAGCGCAATGCAGATCGCATCTTCACATCAGTAGTGCACCCGAAAGCTGCGTCTTCAAACGAAATGTTTGCTACCGCTTCAACATCTTGACCTCGCGGTGGCCCCGATTGTTGCCTTTGACCGCCGCCACCGAATGGCGAACCTCCACCGAAGAATGCCTCAAAAATGTCACCAAATCCACCGGCGCTTCCACCACCGAATGGGTCTCCAGCATTACCACGACCGCCAACTCCCGCTTCGCCAAACTGGTCGTAGCGCGCGCGCTTTTCCGAGTCGGACAACACCTCATACGCATGAGAAACTTCTTTGAATTTTGATTCAGCTTCAGCATTTCCAGGGTTTGCATCTGGGTGCAACTCGCGAGCGCGTTTGCGATATGCGCGCTTTATCTCGTTGGCATCAGCGCCACGGGAAACACCGAGCAGTTCATAAAAATCTGTTGACATAAAAGATCAGCCCTCAGTAAGCCTTCGCCCAAGACGTTCGCCAACGATTTCAACAGTTGCAAGCGCCTGCGGATAGTTCATACGTGTTGGCCCCAAAACACCAACCGTGCCCAACGTGGCACCGTCCACCACCACTGGCGAAAGCACCAACGAACATGTAGCGAGTGGTTCGACGCCATGTTCGGTACCGATCGCAACCGACAAACCCCTATTGAGCATGTCGCGCACGAGAGAAACAACGACATATTGCTGCTCGAGCGTGTGCAGTACCGATCGCACGATTTCCACAGCATCAAAAGCTTGCGCCATTGCTGATGCTCCGCCGACAAACACCGATTCATCAACCCGGCGACTACTCATGGCCCGCACTACCTGTGCTGCAAGTGCATCAACAATCACATCGCCGGATGTCATCAGCGGCTGAGATGCTCCAAGCGCCTTTCCAATCATGATTCGACTGAGCGATTGTGATGCAGCAGCAGTCTGGTCATCGGTTATCGATGCGCTGAGTTCTATCGGTTCACTTTCAACTACGCCGTTTGACAACACGACAACAACCATTGCCATGTGTGCACTCAACCCAACGAGTTGCACAGAACGAACTACTGCAACTTCAGCCTTAGGGCCCATCACTACCGCTGCATAGTTGGTCATCTCGGCAAGCAAAGTGCTGGTGCGCTGTAATGTCTCTTCCAGACGTCCATGTGCGGAATCAAAAAACTGACCGATGCGATCTTGGGCTGCAAGTTCAAGAGTGCCCGAGGGTGTGAGGTGATCAACAAAAAATCGATATCCCTTATCGGTAGGAATACGCCCCGCCGATGTGTGCGGTTGAGCCAAATACCCCTCTTGCTCAAGAAAACTCATGTCGTTGCGCACAGTTGCAGACGAGACATGAACCCCTGACGAATTAGCAATATGCGATGACCCAACAGGCTGCGCCGTTGAGATGTACTCCTCCACTACAGCGCGGAGAATGGCTGTTTTGCGGTCATCAAGCATCGTCACAAGGATACCGAGACACGATGCACCTAGTGATGCGCCAATGGATGCGCTTCTTTACTTACCCGATACCGCTTTGTAGCGATCAAGGGAAATAATGCGCTCCTCTGCATGGTCCAACATCGGCGAGATGTAGGGATTGAGCAACCCCAACGTCCAAGGTGAATGCACTGCGTCATTAGCCAGTTCGCGAAGTTCGGGAATCCACTGGCGAACGTACGAGCCTTGCGGATCAAACCGCTCGCCCTGTGAAATGGGATTAAAAATTCGAAAGTATGGCGACGCGTCTGTCCCAGTGCCAGCCGTCCATTGCCAACCGTGGTTGTTTGATGCGATATCTCCATCTACTAAGTGACGCATAAAAAATTTGGCGCCCCATTGCCATGGCAGATGCAAATCTTTCACCAAGAAACTCGCAACGATCATCCGCACACGGTTGTGCATCCACCCCGTCGTCAACATCTGTTTCATTCCTGCATCAACAATTGGAAACCCGGTCTCACCTTTGCACCAAGTATCAAATCTCGCCACTGCATCCGTTCCAGTGTCGTGAGTCATTTTGTTCATTTTTGATTGCAGGTTTTCCCAAACGGTTCGAGGCTGATGGAATAGAACGTCGGCATAAAACTCGCGCCAACATAACTCACTTCTAAAAACTGCATGCGATTTTGAATCACCAAGCTCGGCCAACAATGAACGCGGATGAACAAGTCCAAATCGAAGATAGGGCGACAACTGACTCGTGCCGTTGACATCTGGGTTATTGCGCGTCTCGGCATAACCGTTCAGTGCACTATCACGAAAAGTTTCCCACACCTTCCAAGCTGCAAGTTCACCTGCAGGTGGAAGTGTCGCACCACACTCTGGTTCTGCTGGCAGGTTTTCAGATACAACAGTTGGTGCACCGTGCCACGCAACTTTGGGTTGTGGCAACGGAGCCGACCAACCTTGGGCGATCCAGATCTTAGAGAACGGCGTGAATACTGCGTATGGCGTGTTGTCTGCCTTACGAACTGTGCCAGGGTCCACTGCATAGGCAGATCCAACGCTGCGCAGTTCTGCACCAACCTTGCGCAATGCGTCACCGACCTGACCATCTCGGGATTGGCCGTACGGTGCAAAATCTTTTGCGGCAAACACTTCGGTTGCGCCCACTTCTTGTGCTACTGCCGAAACCACCTCTATCGGATCCCCCGTGCGCACGACCAATGCACCACCCATCGACTTGTTGAGCTCATGTAAGTTGCGCAACAAAAATGCCAGGCGTGGTGCACCTGAGCGATCAAAGAACTTTGGGTCAATGACAAAAAGTGGCGTCACATTCCCAGCACGTGCTGCAGCAACCAAAGCCTCATTGTCGGTCAAACGCAAATCTCGCCTAAACCACATCACTGTGTTATTTACGGTCGACACCACTTCTCCGAATCCACATAATCATGTAAATGCCAGACATCACACTGATTAATCCACCATAACCAAGTGACCACTGCACGCTGATCGTGTCCGCAATCCAACCAGTTATCGGACCACCGATTGGCGTTGATCCCAACGCCGAAATGGCAGTCAGTGAAAGTAAACGACTCCTCATATCGGTTGGAGATTCATTTTGCATGATCGCATTGCATCCGGCGAGTATCGCCGATCCACCGAAACCCAGCGGTATTGCCCAAAAATATGCAGACCAAACATTTGGAGACCAGGCAATGCCAATATTTCCAATTCCAACAAGAAGAACGTTCCAAGCAAACCATTGATAGGAAGAAGCCTTCAAGCGAGCAGTGAAAAGCGCGCCAAAAATACTGCCTACGCTCATCACCGCAAGCACCCAACCAAAAAGTTTCTGATCCCCCCATGCAAAATCTGCAAGCTTTGGTAAGGCAACGGTGTAGTTGAATGCAAATGTGCTCACAATTGTGAAAACAACCATCACATTGAGTAACGACTTGTTTGACTGCACAAATCGCAATCCGTCACGCACCGGAGTGCCACCCTTAGCCCTCGGTTCTGGCGTGTGCATTTCATTCTTCCGAAGCCGCAACAACCCAATGAGGATGGCCAGAAATGAAAAGCCATTAACCAAGAAAAGCACACCTACACCCAATGGAACTATCAACATTGCGCCCAGTGCGGGTCCGAAGACACGTGCCGTGAACATCACAGCAGTATTCAAAGCAATTGCATTTGACAGATTTTCTTTAGGTACAAGTTCTGTAACAAGCCCACGCCTTGCAGGGTTGTCGATCGCATTGAGAAAACCCAGGAAACCGCTCATCAAAAATACGAGTGGAACATTTATGTGATCAGTGAGAACAAGCACACCAAGCACTAGGGCTTGTAGCGACATCAATAACTGGGTAACTATTGTGGTAATTCGTCGATTGATTTGGTCGGCTAACGCACCGGCCCAAGCCCCGAATACAAGCATCGGCAAAAAAAGAATTGCCGTGTTGATGCCGAGCGTGGTGGCATTTTGCGAAATCTCATAGAGCAGATACGACGTCGCGGTGTGCTGTATCCACGTACCTGTATGAGAAACAAAAATCCCAACAAAAAAGATACGCGCGTTGAAATTTTTCAGCGAGCGGAACATGCCATCGTTGTTGGAAATTGGATCATCCATCGAGTTTGAGCGCCGATATAAACACGTCGCCTGGCACTTCTACGCGGCCAATTGACTTCATTTTCTTCTTTCCTTCTTTTTGCTTTTCGAGCAACTTGCGTTTTCTGGAAATATCGCCACCATAACACTTTGCCAAAACGTCTTTGCGCTTTGCTTTCACTGTCTCGCGCGCAATAATGCGTCCACCGATCGCAGCCTGAATTGGAACATCAAACATCTGTCGCGGAATGAGCTCACGCAACTTTGCACACATACGGTTGCCATAGTCGTATGCCTTGTCGCGGTGCACGATTGTAGAAAATGCATCAGCAGGCAGTGCATTCAACAAAATATCTACGCGCACCAAGTCAGACACTCGGTATCCATCAAGTTCGTAGTCCAAACTTGCGTAACCCTGCGAACGACTTTTCAGTTGATCAAAGAAATCGACGACTACTTCAGCAAGTGGCATTTTGTATTGCATATCGACACGCTCAGGAGAGAGATACTCGAGCTTGATCAATTCGCCACGTCGGTCTTGGCACAACTCCATCAGTGACCCTGTGTAATCCTTTGGCGTAATGATGCTGACGCGGAAAAAAGGCTCCTCGATTGAACCTATATATACGGTCGCGGGCAAGTCGGCAGGGTTGTCAACCTTCACTTTTTCGCCATTGGTTTTATTGACCATGTATTCCACCGACGGTGCTGTTGCAATCAGCGCCAGATTGAATTCTCGTTCCAAGCGCTCTTTCACAATTTCCATGTGCAACAGGCCGAGAAATCCACACCTAAAACCAAACCCGAGCGCGCCGGAAGACTCTGGCTCGTAGGCAATTGACGCGTCATTCAGTTTGAGTCTTTGCAAACTTTCACGCAGGTTTTCAAAGTCATCGCCGTCAATTGGAAACAGTCCGCAAAACACCATCGGCTTTGGATCGCGATAGCCATCGAGCACTTCGGTTGCCGAGTTAATTGCCGTCGTTACAGTCTCACCACTTCGCGCCTCGCCAACATCTTTGATGCCGGCGATGAGATAGCCCACCTCCCCTGGCCCAAGTTCGGCAACTGGCGTTGACACCGGCATACGTGCACCAATCTCAATCACTTCGTGCGTTGCCTTGGTCTGCATGAAGAGCAACTTGCTACCACTGTTCATTCGACCATTCATCACACGAATGCTCGACACCACTCCTCGATACGTGTCGTACTGGGAGTCAAAGATCAACGCTTGAAGCGGTGCGTTTGCGTCGCCCTTCGGAGCAGGAATACGAACAATGATCTCATCCAATAATTCGGGCACACCAACACCCGTCTTGGCCGAGATTCGCAAGATGTCTTCAGCGGGAATACCCAAAACCTTTTCAATCTCCATCGCATAGCGATCTGGGTCTGCGGCTGGCAAATCAATCTTGTTCAATACGGCAACAATTTCGAGATTGCTTTCCAGAGCCAAGTAACAGTTGGCAAGAGTTTGCGCTTCAATACCCTGCGCGGCATCAACAACAAGCACGACGCCTTCACATGCTGCGAGCGAACGACTTACTTCGTACCCAAAGTCGACGTGACCAGGAGTATCGATGAGGTGAAACGTATGACCCTTCCAAGGCACGCGCACATTTTGCGCCTTGATCGTGATACCCCGCTCGCGCTCGAGATCCATCGAATCCAAATATTGGGCGCGCATGTCTCGTGATTGCACAGCCCCCGTCATCTCCAAAATTCGGTCGGAAAGGGTCGACTTACCGTGGTCGATGTGGGCGATGATCGAGAAATTGCGGATTGTTGCGAGATCCATTGATGCGATTCAGTTCTGCTGGGCCAGGTTTGTTGGAGACGATGGCGCTACAGCCCTCAAATTCTACAGTTGGGGCTCAGCCCTAGTCGCTGTTAGCCTGAACAGTCCTGAAATCTTCAGGGCATCTAACGAAAGAATGGGTAGTCGAAGTGGCAAATATCAAGAGCCAAAAGAAGCGAATTCTCACCAACGCCAAGGCCACCTCGCGTAACCGCGCGACGAAGAGCGAAGTGCGTACACGCTTGAAGAACGCCACCGAGACAATCGGTACACCTGAGAACCCAGAGGCATTGCGCCTTGCCGTTAAGCGCCTCGATATGGCCGCTTCAAAGCGTGTCATTCACCCACGTCAAGCTGCTCGCAAAAAGAGCCGCCTGATGAAAAAAATCAACGCCGCGAAGTAAACCTTCCGCCCGTTTTTGCATGTTGCGGTGCGCCGCCCATGCGACTCAATCTTGCAACCAAGATTTCCATCGTTAATTCTTCCTCTAGATCCTTGCCTCCGCGCAGGTCTATGTCGGCCCGAGCAAGCAATTGCAATGCTGCAGAAATATTGGCAGAACCCAATCTTCGATAAGTCTCCAAATATTTCTTACCCTGAAATTCGCTTTTTGCACCAATGACTGCCATTGCTTCGCTCGCAGTGTGCACTTCTGGCCCATCAAGTTTGAGAAGTTTTACATAATGATTGTGCAACAGTGCCATGAGTTGCATTGGGTGTGATTCGCCACTTCGTATCATGCGTCGCAGCATCGCAATTGCCTTCGGTGAATTAGAAAGATCAATCGCATCGGTCAAATCCCAAGGCATGACACTGCCCTCTTGACCGAGGAATGGTTCGATTTCATCTACGGTGAGTTTCTTGTTGGTGCCGTATGTCGAAACCAATACTTCGATAATTGACGGCAGTCTTGCTTGATCCTGACCAAGCCACTCAATCAACATCTTGAGTGCGCCTGAATCAACCTTGAGACCCGCCTCAGTGAGTTGTTCTTGAAACCACATCGATAGTTCGTTGAAACGACTTGGTGGAGACGTGTTTATAGTTGTCGCACCTGCTTGCTTGAGCGCATCAGTAATCGATTTTGCAAGCTTGCCCGAGCCCGTGAGCACAAGTTGTGTATCTTCAAGCGGCTGTTCGAGATATGCCACAAGTGGTTTGAGTTGATCGACAGTTGCTTCACCGATACCGCGCAACACAACAACTCGGTCGCCACCAAAAAGTGAACCAGTCTGAGCCCCAACCATTGCATTGGAAATTTCTTGTTCTCGGTCGTCGGCTCCCAGCGATTCCAAATCATGGCTGAGAAGCATGGTGTTGCGGTCGCCATCCCCAATGAGCTGCGTGACAAGGTCGGACAGTTTGACCGAAACCAGTCTGGCATCACTGCCCGTAATTAAGTAGATCGCCACGCCGATATTCTCGCAGAAATGAGCAGCAATGCCACGATGCACCAACTAAATGCATTAACACTGCCATGCATACTTATCCGTTCGCCGAGAACAGCCACCCACCAAACCCATCGCACTGCAACCCCAACAGGCCACATCAGCGCAGTCACACACATAGTCATGAAAGCGCCAGTAGAGATTTGAGCCAATGTTCCTGCCAGCATCCCAAGTGGAATCCCCACCAACATCACCACGCCGGCAACAGGCACCGCAAGCAAGTTGGTGACAAGCGCGATCACAGGTGCGCTATGGAAAACGATTGCCGTAATTGGCATCACCCCCAACTGAGCGCCCATCGTTGTAGATAAAGCTGTCGAAAACCAAGATGGCCCCGGAATGATCTTTGCGAGTTGTGGAGTGATGATCAGAAGTCCCAACGTTGCCGAACTCGACATCCAAAATCCAACCGCCCACGCAAGAAGTGGATCACACACGATGAGCACAATGATTGCGAGTCCGAGCATGCGTCTCGCGGGTGTGTCGCGCCCACGTGCAGTACCTAGAGCCACAAACCCAGCCATCATCGCGGCACGCAATACCGAAGGCTCACCTCGAGTCACGACGGTAAACCACAACAACACAAACAATGTGAGACCAAATCTCCACGAAGATCGAGCGCGCATCAACAATGGGGCCATCACCGTCAACAGAAATGCGACATTTTGTCCCGAAACCGCAGTGAGGTGCGATAGACCACTGTTTCGAAATGCTGTGACCATTGCAGTCGGCTGTTGCCGATCATCGCCGATTATCAGACCCATGAAGAGAGCCCCTTCGTCACGAGGCAAAACATCTGCTGAGTCTTGTAACGAGTTGCGAATATTGTTGGCGCTCAAATACAGAACTGAACCATTGCCATAACTTTCGCTCACATCACGAACAGCAAAAGTTCCAACAATGTGACGGTATGACAACCTGTATTGCTTGCTCGCTTCAAGACGCAAGCGATCGCCAGAAACTTGTACCAACTCGCCCACTCGACGATTACTCAATCTTCTGCCGGGTAGTCCATATGCATAGACAATGAATCTCTCGCCCTCTATTTGCAAAACTGTTTGCACGCCACCGTTGCGCCACTGCGGGTCTTCCATCACCTTTGCCGTGCCCTCAAACGAACCTAATTGTGGTCGTACAAGCTGGTGCCACGAATGAACACCCAGAGCCGCGCCAGAAAATACGAAGAAAATCAGCATTGTTGGCAGGAAAAGATTTCTCCTACGCAATGCACTACCGACGAATAATGCAATACCGATAAACACACTGACCACCAAATGATCGGCGATTTTGATCGACATTCGTGAAGACACCAATAAGACAATCGCCAACAACAAGACAGAGTTGTCACTGAGTTGAGGCAGATGCCCACCTTGGCTATATGGAGTCTCGTACGATTGAGCTATGCCAGATGTAGAAACTTCGCAACCGCGCGCGCGTTCGCCGCGCATTGTTGTTGATGGCATCATCGCTAACCGCAATCTGGTGCGTAAGCGCGGTGGTGCCGTGGCTGTAGCCATGAGCGCCTCACTCGCATTATTAGGACTGATTTTGTTGGTGCTTCCCAGCTCACTGCTTGGCATGGTTGGATATCTGATCTTGGTGATCGCACTGCCCGTGTTGTCCATCGCAGGAATCCCTGCCGTCTCTACTTTTGCGAGTTACGCAATTGCCACAGTGGCAAGTGCCGCCATTTGGTTTGGTCTTGGCCAAGTGTCGGCCATTCGAGCGACTCGTCGCGCAGTTGCAGGCTGGCCTGAATGGGCACGCGAATTTCGGCCACTCGCCATTGGTATTGCAATTGGTGCGGTACTGGCTTTGGCGCTCAGTGGCATCGTGCTCGGCGCGTTGTAACACTGGCATTCACACACGCACTCGAACGCGCATCGCCGCAAGTTTTGATGGTCCGATACCGCGCACATTGAGCAAGTCATCCACTGACGCGTACGGTCCGTTTGCAACACGGTAGTCAATGATGGCCTGAGCAGTCGATGGACCGACTCCTGGCAGCGAATCAAGATCGCTGAGTGATGCACTATTCAGATCGACAATTCCCGGGACGACACTGCCGCTCCCAGTACCACCGCCACTACTTCCAACAACAACACTGCCAGCAGTGGGCAGGTTGATGCCTGCACGTGGTCGTGGCAGTTTGACTCGAGGTGTTGAGCCAATTCGTGGAATGAAAACCTGTGCGGCATCTACGAGCGGTGCTGCAAGATTGACTACAACTAAATCGGCTGCAGATGTAGCGCCACCAGCAGCTTGAAGTGCATCAATTACGCGCGCAGTTGGCAACAACACATACACCCCCGGCTTCACCACTTCACCCGAAACATAAATGGTGATGCTGGAAACAGGTGATGCAGGACTCGGCACATCACCCAGTCCAGGTGCGACTAAACCTGCGGCAATTGTTGATGACGCAAATGGAATAGTCGCTTCGGGTGGCGGTGGTGGTACTCGCACCACCCACCAAACCCCGACGACCATCACGATCACTCCAAACGCTGATGCCAAAATGCGGCTAAATCCGATCCAACGAATCAGGTCAGTAAGTCGTTGATGCACGACCCAATGTGTGCGGCAACTAGAAGAGTTGTGCAGTCAATCTTTTTCGGTGACCAGCGCTGCGAGGGTCGAGGGGTCCCATCGCCTCCATGATGTCTAGATACTTTTTGCGCGCGTCTTCATCGGCTTTAACTTGAGGCAACAAGGCAGCCAGTTGCGCGTCATAGTCATCAGTTGGTACGAATGCAGCGCGAGCTGCAGCGATCACAACTCGCACATTGTCTGTCTCGGGCACCAATGCCAGCACACCCAATGCGCCAGTCACATCACCATTTTTGAGCAACAACTCTGCCAACTGAATCGCAATGCTCTCGTCGCCCGGCTTGAGCACAAAAGCTTCGCGCAAACTTGCCTCGTCGCCAGCACTCACCAACGACTCCACGGTTGGAATGTCGCCCTCCGGCATCAGCGATTGCACAAATTCGGCAATCACGTGCTCGGACTGCGCACCAACAAATCCATCGAACATCGCCCCGTCTTTGAGCGCGTATACCGCTGGGATTGACTGCACTTTAAACGCCGCTGAGATAGCAGGATTTTCATCGACGTTTACTTTGGCAAGTATCACCCTGCCTGCGGTGGCATCAGTGAGTTTTTCTAGGATCGGTCCGATTGTCTTGCATGGCCCACACCATGGTGCCCACAGATCAACAATGACAGGAGTTGTCTTTGACCGCTCTAAGACCTCGACCTGAAACGTTGCATCGGTTACATCGATCGCCATACCCACGACGATACTGCCGAGTATGACTTCGAGGCCTTACTTGACTAAGTTTGCTCAACAATGGATGCAGCATCCCCCACACCAGCAGGCATTAATGCCGAGTCGGTAACTCGGTGGCTGCTAGCCAACGTTGCTGGATCTGTCGCACCTTTTCAATTCGAACTCATCGCCGGTGGGCACTCCAACCTCACGTTTAGCGTGACCGATAGCGCAAACCATCACTATGTGTTGCGCCGCCCGCCACTCAGTCATGCTCTTGCAAGTGCGCACGATATGAGTCGTGAACATCGAGTGATTTCAGCGCTCCAAAGCACCAAGGTTCCGGTAGCCCCCACTCTTGCGATGTGCGACGACGTTTCCGTAAACGATGCTCCGTTTTATGTGATGAGTTTTGTCGATGGAATTATCGTTCGCGATCCAGACATCGCGCTGAAAATGCTCACTCCTGCAACTCGACTTCAGGCCAGCAACTCGCTCGTCGACACAATGGCAGCCATTCATGCTGTTGATCCTGTTGCAGTTGGCTTAGGCGAACTTGGCAGACATGACGGATACATCGAGCGCCAACTCAAGCGTTGGTATTCGCAATGGAATGCGTCCAAAACGCGCGAATTGCCTGCGATAGATCGTGTGCACGACGGACTTCTCACGCACCTACCAGTGCAAGGCCCCGCAACGATTGTGCATGGTGACTATCGCTTGGACAACTGCATGATCAATAGTGCGGGCGACATCATTGCAGTACTCGATTGGGAGTTGTGCACGCTCGGCGACCCACTCGCCGACCTTGGTCTGCTCATGGTGTATTGGAGCGGACCTACAGACGAACCTTCAGGCACCACGTTTGGAACTACTACAGCCGAAGGTTTCTTGAACCGTGGTCATTTAGCAGAGCGATATGCACAAGTTTCAGGTCGAGATATCTCGCATTTGGATTATTACGTTGCATTTGCATACTGGAAACTTGCCTGCATTATTGAAGGTGTCTACGCTCGCTATATTTCTGGCGCAATGGGCGAACAAAGTGACACAACCGCATTTGAGCCATTCAAATTGCAGGTTGAAGCCTCGGCACAAAAAGCCGAATTGTTATTGTCGCGCCTACAATGATCAGATAATGAGCGACGCATATCGCATAGCACCGCAGTTTGGCAACACTCTTCCACGACTGAGCGATCCACTTCTTGTAGTGATGTTTAGTGGCTGGATCGACACCTCAGTTGCAGCGGGCAATGCAATGGAAGCTCTCATCGCCGAGACTGGCGCAACAGATTTACTCGAATTCGACACCGACTTGTTTGTCGATTATCGCGCACGTCGCCCAACAATGGAACTTCGCGAAGGCGTAAACACCAAGCTTGATTGGTCTGCCCCACGACTCATGATCGGCCACGACGTCAATCATCGCGATGTCCTGCTCTTGACAGGCCCAGAGCCAGATTCGCGCTGGAAGCAATTTGCCAACGAAGTAGCAAACCTCTCAACGACACTCGGCGTTCGTCGAATGCTGGGATTGGGTGCTTACCCCGTTGCCACCCCACACACTCGAGCCGTGCAGATCTCGTGCACTTCGCCCAATGCTCCACTCATTCAAACGCTTCCGTATCTCAAGAGCTCCCTCGATGTTCCTGCTGGCATGGAAGCAGCACTCGAACACGCACTTCACGATCAGCAAATTGATGCACTTGGACTTTGGGCCCAAGTGCCGCACTATGTCGCGTCAATGGCCTATCCGCCTGCCTCGGCAGCGTTGCTTGGAGCGGTGTGTGACGTGGGCGGCCTCACGCTCGATATCAGCGGCATTCTTGAGCAGTCAGTCGTACAACGTGAGCGTCTTGATCAACTCGTTCGCACCAATCCAGAACACGCAGCGATGCTCACTCAACTCGAAATTGCATTTGATGCCGAGCACAGTGGCAATGGCACATTGACCACCGGCTTTGGTGGTGTTCCACTTCCAAGTGGCGATGAAATTGCTGCTGAACTCGAAAAGTTTTTGCGAGAAAACCGCACAGACTCATGAAGCTCGATGGGGGCATTTCGAGCTCGCTACATGCCTCGGCAACAAGCGCCCAGGATTTAGAGCGCGCAGGTTACACAGGCGGTTGGACTGCCGAAACTTCACACGATCCGTTCTTGCCACTGCTCCTTGCAGCCGAACACACCAGCACACTCGAGATCGGAACAAGCATCGCAGTTGCATTCGCCCGCAACCCGATGACTCTCGCCAACACGGCATGGGACTTGCAGGCATTTTCAAAAGGTCGCTTCATTCTTGGATTGGGCAGCCAAATCAAGCCACACATCACCAAACGTTTCAGCATGGAATGGAGCCACCCTGCTCCGCGAATGCGCGAGATGATTTTGGCTATCCGTGCCATTTGGGACACGTGGCTCACTGGCGCACCGCTCGAGTTTCGCGGAGAGTTCTATAAGCACACACTGATGACACCTTTTTTCACACCCGACAAGAAGGATCTTGGCGACTTTGGAGTACCAAAGATATTCCTTGCAGGCGTCGGTGAAATGATGACCGAAGTCGCTGGAGAAGTTTGTGATGGTTTTATCTGTCACGGTTTCACAACCGAAAAATATTTGCGAGAAGTCACTCTCCCAGCGCTGCGCCGTGGTCGGGCCAAAGCGGGTAAGACTATGGATGGCTTTGAAATCGTCGGACCAAGCTTCGTCGTCACTGGCAACAGCGCTGAAGAGATGCAACAAGCAGCCGCAGGCACACGCCAACAGATCGCTTTCTACGGCTCAACCCCCGCCTATTCGGGCGTGCTCGAGATTCATGGCTGGAATGATCTGCAACCACAACTCAATGCACTGTCAAAGCAGGGCAAGTGGGTCGAGATGGGCGATCTCATCACCGACGAAATCCTGAATACGTTTGCCGTTGTTGGTGAACCCGAGACGATCGCACCCGAACTCAACAAGCGTTATGGCGATGTCATCCAACGCTTGAGCTTTTATGCCCCTTACTCCAGCGACCAAAGTCGTTGGGCGCAAGTAATCGCCGACATCAAGTCGGTCTAGCCACTTTTGGTATGCCCTTTACGCAGTGTTTAGACTGCAACAAGTGCAAATCCGGGGGGAAGACACGAACCAGTGGGGTTATCGACCTGCACTGACGGGCATTCGTGCCTTGGCTGTCTATATTGTTGTCCTCTTCCATGCAGACATCCCCATGTTTTCCTCGGGATATATCGGAGTGGATCTTTTCTTTGTTCTTTCCGGCTTTTTGGTCTGTAACGTCTTGGCAGAAGAATACGAAAAACACGGAAAACTGACACTTCCCAAATTTTATGCCCGCAGAATGCGCCGCCTACTTCCTGCAATGGGCGCAATGGTTTTGTCGGTTTCACTCTTCTACGTACTTCTTCAAAATACTGCTGAACGAATCAAGTTTATTCCTTCGGCAAGATCAGCCTTTTTATATTTTGCTAACTGGAATTTCATCATTGAATCTGCCGACTATTTTTCGCCGGAAGCAAAAACCAACCCATTCGGCCATCTCTGGTCTCTTGCAATCGAAGAGCAGTTTTACCTTTTCTTTCCAATCTTCTTGGCGCTCACTTACACGGTCGCAAAACGATTCGGAAAACGCCTCTTAATTGCAATTCCATTGTGCCTACTGTTTGCAAGTTTGTTTCTTCAAGTGCTTCTGAGTGGCAATGCAGCGAGAAGCTACTACGGAACCGACACAAAGATCTATCAATTACTTGCTGGAGCAACACTCGCAATTTGGCTACGCGATAGAAAAGTTGTCTTCAAAATTTCATTTAGGTTCATTAATGGAATAGGAATTCTTGCATTTTTCGGTTTTGTTCTGCTGGCAACAAGATTTTCGTCCGGGGTATCTACTTCGCAAATTGGAATCTTCGCAACTGTTCTAGGAGTGTTGATGATTTTCTCAATTGAGAATCAACAGAATGGGACACTTGGTCGATTGTTTTCAATCAAACCTCTTGTCTATTTGGGAAATATCTCCTACGCAACATATTTGTGGCATTGGCCAATAATTGTGGTGTTACGACAGGTTTTTGATATTGACCCAATCGTTTTGGCCGCATGCACCATTGGCCTCAGCACGATTTTTGCTTCTGCGAGTTACCACATGCTCGAAATGCCTATTCGAACATCAAAGTTTTCAAAAAGGAATTCCACAAAGTCAATTTCAATCGGTGTGGTTTTCAGTGTCTTTTTCGGTTTTTTGTTGATCCCAACAATTTTGGATACCGAAAATGACGCAATGACCAAGATTCGTGTCGTTCCGATTGCAAGTGGTGAATCAAACAATTCCACCATCGGGAGCGATGTTGCATTTTCCGACCTCTTGGATGAACCAAAACAATCATTTTCAGAACCAAATTGCATCGGTGTTGACTTAAGTCGCTGCTATCTACATAAAGGTTCAGGACAGACAGTTCTACTTATTGGGGACAGCCATGCAATACGCATCGCAGAAATGTTCGTTGATGCGGCCAAGAGATTGGACTTCTCTCTAGTTATTTCCGCCGCAGGTCGTTGCCCTTGGCCAATTGGGCTTCGACTACCAAATATCACGAGCGAAGATCGCTTGAAGCTTTGCTCCGATATAGAACGTGAAAACTTGCAACGCGTTATTCCTGAAGTCAAACCTGCATTAATCGTCGTCACGAGCCGAACATTTGATTCTGCATTTCGAATCGAGTCACTTGGCGAACGCGGCTTGACAAACGTCAATCAACTTGCAAGTGCGACTCTGGACAAATTCACAGAAGATGGGCGCAATGTTTTGATCGTTGAGCCAATTCCCGAGACGAATGATTTTGACTCGAGAGTATGTGTCTTGGATGCTGCAACGCCTGAAGCGCGTCAGTTGTGTGCATTTGAGATCTCTATGGAACCAACAAAATTTGAATTGTTTTCAAGAGAGATGGACTCGAAGCGCAACAACGTAGCGACGATCAATATTGATGACTGGGTCTGCCCAAGGGCCCCTATTTGCGACCCAACTGGAAATGGGGCAATTGTCTGGGCTGACGACAACCATATAGCGCCTGGATATGCGCGTACCTTGGGTCAACGAATGGCCGATTTCTTAAAGGTGACCCAATTCTTAGAGGCCGGAGGCCAGGGCTAACTAGCCAGGCCGTGCAGCCAAGCCTGCACATTGTTTCCCAAAGCATCTACGTCGTATCCACCCTCTTGCAACACCACAGTTGGCAAACCCATCTGACGCACTAAGTCGCCACTGCGCTTGAATCCATCTTGAGTGACCGACAAGTCGCTAATTGGATCAGTGAAAAATGTGTCCAACCCAAGAGAAACGATGATCATGCTTGGTTCAAACTTGGTGATAGCTGCACACGCCTTGTCGAGTGCCGACAAATAAAAATCATCTTCAGTACGAGCCGCGAGTGGCACGTTGAAGTTTGAGCCTCGGCCTTTCCCAGACCCTTGTTCGTCGCTGTAGCCGGTGAAGTATGGGTATGCGCGCTGCGGGTCACCATGTAGCGACACATATTGCACATCGTCGCGTTCATAAAAAATCTCTTGAGTGCCGTTGCCGTGATGATAATCAACATCAAGAACTGTCACTTTTGTGCCGGTGGTTGTCGCCACATGATGCGCGGCAATTGCTGCGTTGTTAAAAAAACAATACCCACCATACAAATCGGTGGTGGCGTGATGGCCTGGAGGCCTGCACAAGCCATATGCATATGATTCGCCATCAAGAACGAGCTTCGTTGCAGTGAGGGCCGTATCAACCGCAGCGCGTGCTGCTGTGTAGGTACCTTCGGTGAGCGGTGTCGTCGTCTCGAAACACCACCAGCCAAGTCGGGCGTTAACGGCCACGGGCTCTTCAATTTGACTCATCGCTTCACGCAAAGATGGACGATAAAAGAAATCTGGTACTACTTCGTGGCTTGGACGCACCTCACGTTGATAGTCGGCCCATGCAGTCATCAAAAACTTGTTTAAACCCGGCGTGTGCACTGCATCAATTGGTCCTGTGCCCCACTCGGTCGGCGACAAAAATTCCATTGTTGAATCGTTAATCAATGTCTCTTTAATCGCTTCAGCACGACCGATGTGCTCAAACGGAGAAGCGGAACGTGATGCCGAAATTTCTTCATCTGGGTTATGACCCATATGTGCTGGCGTGTATACAACTTTCATGAATTCTCTTCTCGTTAGGACAACTTACTAGTCGTACTGGGGTCGGTCACGCAGTGTGCGCTTGATCTCCGAGACACCGGATTCTGCGATTACTTGCACCGCATCCCAGAGACGAACCGCTTCGTCCCCTCGTGGAATCTTGGAAATCACTGGACCAAAGAGACTCGCTTCGCGATCCGTCTGTGGATTGAACGTAATGATTGGCGTGCCAACATCTTTTCCAGTGCGCTCAAGTGCGGCCTGTGATTCAAACCGGATGACTTCATCGTGCGTGGTATCAGTGCTGGATTCAGCCCACTTGCTTGGCAAGCCCACTTCATTAAGCACCTTCAAATAAAACGCTTGCGAATCCTTCATTGCTTCTTCGCGACGACGATTGGTATGCAATGCAGTGCCAAAAGCGGTGTAGACACTTGCGACACCAGGATTGCCCTCACTGGTTCGAGCAGCACTTGCAATGCGCAATACTTCCAAACCAAAAACATGTCCTTCAAGATGACCCGGCGACATCGTTGAATAGTCAGTGCTCTCATTGATCATTTTGAGAGAAATAAACTTCCACGACACTTCATAGTTGCGCAGTTGTTGAACTTCAGTTACCCACCTGCTGGTGATCCACGCCCACGGGCAAATTGGATCGAAATGAAAATTAATGTCGGCCATAACCGACAAGACTAGTCGCGCGCGATTTGGCGCAACTCGAATGTTTCAATGATGTCGCCCTCTTTGAGGTCCTGGAAGTCGGTGAGGCTGATGCCGCATTCGAATCCTTCGCGAACTTCACGTACATCGTCCTTGAAGCGGCGCAGTGTGTTGATTGCACCCTTCCAAATGATTGTGCCGTCGCGCAGGAAGCGAACCTTGGAACCGCGTGTGACAACACCCATGCGCACCGAGCAACCCGCAATGGCTCCAACCTTGGGTGCGCGGAAGATTTCGCGCACTTCGGCTTCGCCAGTGACCACTTCTTCGAACTCTGGGGCAAGCATGCCCTTCATGGCCTTTTCGATGTCTTCGATCAGTTTGTAAATGATTTCGTAGGTGCGAATCTCAACACCCTCGGCTGCTGCCATGTCACGCACTTTGCGGTCCGGACGCACGTTGAAACCAATCAATGTCGCGTTGGTCGCCGCTGCGAGGGCGATGTCGTTCTCGGTAATAGCGCCAACGGCACGGTGCACAAATGCCGCACGCACGTCGTCACGCTCGAGTTTACGCAAGCTCTCGGTCACCGCTTCCAACGAACCATGCACGTCGGATTTGATAATGACGTTGAGCGTGGCAACTTCGCCAGCCTGAATCTGGGAGAAGATGTCTTCCAACTTGACACCACGCTGCACACGGGCATCACCGCGCTGATTAAGCGTGCGATAACGCTGTTCACGGGCTTCGGCCACGGTCTTTGCAGTCTTTTCGTTTGGTGCAGAGCGGAATTCGTCACCAGCATTTGGCACCGCGCTCAAACCCAAAACCTGCACCGGCGTGGATGGACCAGCTTCTTTGATTTGCTCGCCACGATCGTTGATGAGTGCTCGCACTTTGCCCCACGCAGCGCCAGCAACGATTGGGTCGCCCACTTTGAGCGTGCCCTTGTCGACAAGAACTGTTGCAACTGGGCCGCGACCAATATCGAGCTGTGCTTCAAGCACGATGCCCTTTGCACGACCAGTTGGGTTGGCTGTGAATTCTTCGATTTCAGCCAACACGCTCAATTGCTCCAACAAGTCGTCTACACCGAGACCGCTTTGTGCTGCCATTTCAACAACGATGGTCTCGCCGCCCCATGCTTCTGGAGTGAGTTGATTTTCTGCAAGTTGTGCAAGTACGCGCTGAACATCTGCGTTGTCTTTATCTATCTTGTTGATCGCAACAACAATTGGAACTTCTGCGGCGCGAGCATGGCTAATAGCTTCGACTGTTTGTGGCATGACTCCGTCATCAGCAGCAACCATCAACACAACGATGTCGGTTACTTGAGCACCACGTGCGCGCATCTTTGTAAATGCAGCGTGACCTGGTGTGTCGATAAAAGTGATCGACTTGCCCTCTTTAACAACTTGGTACGCACCGATGTGCTGTGTGATTCCACCAGCTTCGCCACTGACCACGCTTGTCGAGCGAATGCGGTCGAGCAACGTAGTTTTACCGTGGTCAACGTGACCCATCACCGTAATGATCGGCGAAC
>JBIKID010000094.1:0-5753 GCA_044361815.1 Ilumatobacteraceae bacterium
ACCACGTGACTGATCGCAGCACGCAAGTCATCAACCCAGCCTTGCATCGAGAAATCACCCTCACTGGTGCCACAGCCGCGAAATGTAAACGTCATCGCGTTCCAACCAATTTCACTTGCAACTTGCTCTGCTAATTCAGGAAACGTTCCGCCAGATTGTCGTGAATCAATGCCACCACTTGGAAATCCATGACACAAGACCATTGCTGGCAATGCACCACTTTTGCCACTTGGTTGGACCAAGAATCGAGCGAGATTAAGTCCGCCAGAGAGAAACGATCCATTCATCTTGGACGATTCGTTTGACGAATTCTGTGAAGTTGTCAGGCGCGTGGCTTACGCAAACGGCGAGATGCGCCGGGAGTTGCCAATGTGTAGCCACGGTTTCTTGCTTCTGCGAGTGTGTCGGGGCCAAAAGCAAGACCTACACCAAGTTCCGCAATTTCAGTTGTGACTGCTACATCACTCCAACTATCAAGGTCGTAAACAAGCTGCGTGCGCTTGTCACCCATAAAACGGAAGTGTTCAAATTTGGTTGGACGGTTTGACGACATGCCACAAATCTAGTCGCACGGCTGTGTCAGTCAATACCTCTCAGACCTATTCATTAGGCTTATCAGCATGAATGTTGACGCCGCCGAGCACTCCCGTAGGCAACACGAACTGGATCTGCTCATTGCGCGAGATAGCGAAATCGGAGAACGCGCAAAAGTGAGAGTTGCCAATATCTATGGACCAACCGCGACAAGTTCGCTTGGCACCTACGACTTCGGCGATTCATTTGCAAAGCTTGACCAAGTCAGCCGGCGCGTTGACTGGGTTCACCAAGACTGGCTGCGGCCAATTCGACTTTTTTATCGACTAATCCCCAAACCGATTCGTTTTGCAATTAAGAAACTTTTTGCATGAGCAATTTCATCATTGTGAGTGGTGCAAGCAATTGCTCATTTCGTGACTTGCTCAATACTGGCAAGTCACTACTGACCAGTTCAATTTGTCCAAGCCACTGGCTTATCAGTGGCTCCTCAATCCAACTTTCAAAGATTCAAAACCATCGCTTGCTACGAAAGTCAAACATCATCATCACCGATGACTTCACTCTCCCTGCTACAACTTCGCAATCTTCAACGATCGTGTTTTTGCGGGCCGGTGACATGCTTGCCCAAGATGCTCTTTCGCACATTTCCACACACACTGCCAAACATGACATCGTTTATGGAGATTCAGAACACGGCCGTGCGAGCAGGTTCGACGAACCTTCCAAAGTGCGCCGACCACAATGGTCACCCGAACGCCTTCGCTCCCACAACTATGTAGGCGACTTGTTGGTTGCTTCACAGTCAGTTGTTGCTGCGGCAGGCGGAATCTCAACACTCGCCACTCTGCACGAACATGATCGATCTCTTCGGCTCTTTGACGCCTGCTCGACACCACTCCGAATTGCAGAAGTGTTGTATCACTCAACCCAAGAACGCATGACCCCAACCGCATCTCTTGAAGCGGTTCTGCAACACTGTGTGCGCAGTGGCATTGATGCCACATGCAGCATTGATCAAGGAATCCAGTCTGTGCGCATTTCTCGCCGACTGCGCTCGCAACCCAAGATCAGCGTGATTGTCCCCACTCGAGGAACTACTGAAACAATCAAGGGAAAGCAAGTCGTACTGGCTGCGCACACCATCGAAACGCTGATCGCCAATAGCACCTACCAAAATTTCGATGTCATTGCAGTGCTCGACAGCGACACTCCAAGCGAAGGTCGCCAAGCAATCATCACTGCTGGTGGCAACCGTCTGGAGATTGTTGACTACGACCGTCCATTCAATTTTGCTGAAAAGATCAACCTAGGTGCAGTATGCAGCGATAGTGAATTGCTTTTGCTACTCAATGACGACACTGAGATCATTTCGCCTGACGCTCTCGAGACACTTGCCTCAATTCTCGAAGACCCATCGGTTGCGATGGCCGGCCCAATGCTCCTCTATGAAGATTTTGCAATACAGTCTGCTGGACATATTTTGAACCCTGTTCCGATTGACCTCTATCGAGGTCACTCAAGCACTCTTTCCGGTGCTCAGAATATTCTCAAAGTTCAGCGAGAGACTTCTGGAATCATTGCAGCGTGTGTCCTGGTTAAACGGAAGGTGTTCGAACAACTGGGTGGACTCTGCACACTGTTTCCATCAAACTTCAATGATGTTGATTTTGGTCTCAAGATGCAAGATGCCGGTTACCGCATTGTGTGGACACCACACGCGCAGTTTCACCACTTTGAGTCAAAAACTAGGTCCATCAAAATGCATCCGTCCGAAGTTTCAAACATCGGCTCGCGTTGGCGCGACAAGTTGGAAGATGATCCGTATTTCAATCCGCATCTCGAGCGGTACATCAACATTTGGAAAGAAAATGTGATGGGTCAGAGATCAGTGCTAGATGCGCTTGGTCCAACTGCACCAATTGCCTCAAAATAATCAAGGTGCGCACGCACCACGTGCACAACGTCCACATCATCGAGCACTTCAATACGCGCTTCTGCTGCTTCTCCCAACAAATATGCCGTCAATGTTTCCTCGCCGAACACCACCGATTCGGTGATGTCTTGTCGGCGATCGGTCACATCTTTTGGCTGTAAGCCTTTTGACTCGAGCCACGACATATGCATCGCCAGCATTTTCCGCAGCTCTACATAAGTCAAACGCGCCTGAGAGTCGGATGGCAATCTGTCAGCGACATATGAAGTTGCTTCGTCTATGTCGTAAATAGCGCGTGGGGCAAGTGCGTCCAGTCGATGTGCTTCACGACCAATAACTGTTGCAGCAATAACGAATACAGCAAGTGCGGCAACAATTGCGAAAAGAACGGTTATCGCGTTAATAGAGCTGGCAAAAATAGCTCAACCGCCGACTAACTAGATGCCGATGCGTTGCGCAAGCAACTCGCGGTGATACGTCGGGTCACCGAAGAGCAACTCGCTCGACTTTGCGCGCTTGAAATACAAGTGCGCTGGGTGTTCCCACGTAAAGCCAATGCCACCGTGAATCTGAATGTTTTCAGCAGCTGCGTGGAAGTAAGCCTCCGAGCAATACGCCTTTGCCAACGAAGCAACCGATGCGAGTTCTTCGTTCATTTCTGCTGCACACCACATGCCGTAGTACGCAGCCGACTTTGCCGACTCGACTTCGAGCAACATGTCTGCACACTTGTGCTTGATGGCTTGGAATGAACCGATTGGACGACCGAATTGCACGCGAACCTTGGCGTACTCAACTGCCATCTCGAGCACTTTTTGTGCTCCGCCAACTTGCTCTGCTGCAAGCGCAACTGCTGCCAAGTCAAATACCTGACTCAAGACGTCCCAGCCCTTGCCATCTGTGCCAATCAAAGTTGCAGGAGTTGCATTGAACTCCAACTTTGCTTGCTTGCGAGTCTGATCCATCGTTGAAAGCGAAGTGCGGGTAAGACCCTTTGCATCGCCGTCTACCGCGAACAATGAAACACCCTTGCTTGTGCGGGCTCCAACAATGATCAAACTTGCGGTTGCACCGTCAATAACGAACATCTTGGATCCAGTGATTTTCCAATCATTGCCAGATCCTTCAGCTTTGGTGGTGATGCCCTTTTCGTCCCACTTGCCTGACGGCTCAGTAGTCGCAAGAGTTGCAATGGTCTCACCGGCAGCAATGCCTGGCAAATACTTTTTCTTTGCAGCATCGTCGCCGCTCAACAGCAGTGCATTTGCTGCAAGAACAACGCTCGAGAAAAACGGTGCGCACAACAATGCGCGACCCATCTCTTCAAGCACAACACCAAGTTCGATGAAACTAAATCCAGAGCCGCCGAACTCTTCTGGGATTGAGAGACCCTGAAGGCCCATCTGCTCGCCCATCTGTGACCACACTGCAGGATCAAAACCGTTTTCGGTTTCCATCTGCTCGCGTACAGCAGTTTCTGGAGACTTGCTCTCCAAAAATGCGCGGACTGTTTTACGGAGTTCTTCTTGTTCTTCTGAGAATGCAAAGTTCATGTGCATAAGTCTGCCCTGTCCGAATCCATGCACGCCAATCGAGTGGTGTACACAGGCGTACACAAATGACACGTTTTCGGCTACCCTGACTTGTATGCGCAGCATAGGAATCCGTGAGTTACGAGAGCGTTCAGCCACCTTCATCAAGCGTGCAGGTGCCGGCGAGCAGATGATTATCACGGTGAGCGGTGATCCAGTCGCCACCCTTGGCCCCATCACACCAACTGCAACTCAAGAGATCACGTTGACCGATCTTGTTGCCAACGGTGCGGTTGTTGCATCTCGACGACGCGACAAATATCAGATACCAAAAGCGATCACTTTCAGTAGTGGTTCGCGCATAGATCAAACATTGCGCGAGGTGCGCGGATGACGATCATGCTCGACACAAGCGCGCTCGTTGCCCTTCACACCAGTGGTGTTGCCCGAACAATCACTCACGATGCGATCAAAGGTGATGCTGACTGGTGCGCGAGTGCGCTTGCGCTTACCGAAGCGATGTCGATCATTGATCGCATGTCAGAGCAAGAATTTGTGCGACACGACCTCGAAGATGCAATTCGCCATACATGGGATTATGTTTCAATTGTGCCGGTCGACCAACGATGCCTTGATGAAGCGGCGATTCTTGTTCGCCAGCAACCCCTGCATATCTCTGATGCAATACATCTGGCTGCCGCAACACGCTTGCCCAAGCCGCTCAAATACGTGACCTTCGATCCAGCCCAAATTCCAGTAGCCCTCTCGCTGGGTTTTGATGTGGTGTCATCATGACTGCAACGCTGCACTGGCACGACAGCAATGTCGAAGTTCACAAACTTGTTGTTGGTCCTTACGACAACAATGTTTTCGTCATCAGGTGTCGAGCAACCGGTGATGCTGTGCTGATTGACGCAGCAAACGAGCACGAAAAGCTGCTCGAATTGTGCACACAACTTGGCGTGCGACGCGTACTCGAAACCCACGGACATTGGGATCACATTCAGGCAATACCTGCCATGCGTGAAGCAGGCTACGAAGTTGCTGTCACCGCAGCCGATGCACCACGCCTCAAGGATGTTGGCTACGACGTGTTTATTGATGATGCAGAAGTAATCGAAGTCGGCAACCTGCGACTACTCGCAATTCACAACCCCGGCCACACAGAGGGTTCGATTTCGTTTGCCGTAGCCGATACCCCGCTCCTGTTTACGGGCGACACTCTGTTTCCTGGCGGCCCAGGCAATACCGCATTAGAAGGTGGCGATTTCGCAACCATCATTCAGTCAATTGACAACAAACTCTTCACTTTTCCACCTGACACCATCGTGTTGCCGGGTCACGGTCTTGACACCACCATCGGCGCCGAGCGACCACACCTACAATCTTGGGTTGATCGAGGCTGGTAGAAAAGGTTTATGAATATGGTTCCTGACGCATCGGTCTTGACCCCAATTGTTGGCACTGACAAGATCCTGCCCAACGGCCACCCGGTTTCACAATGGCGCACCGAGTTGCGCCATATCCCAAATGTTCGCAATGCGATTTCAGTTGTCTCGATCTACGTGCAGACGTTCGGCATTATTTGGGTAGCCCTCAGACTGCACAACCCAATCACCTACGCCATTGCATTTCTGCTGATGGGTCGCGCCCATGCGCAACTGCTCGCGCTCATGCACGAGTCAGTGCACCGACTTTTGTTTCGTAATCGCAAACTCAATGACTTTGCAGGGCGTTGGTTGCTCGGGTAT
>JBIKID010000095.1:0-5588 GCA_044361815.1 Ilumatobacteraceae bacterium
GTCAAGTTTCCGGTACGCATCAAATGCGCAACACTCGGTTGGAATACTTTGCTCGACGCACTCGTCGAATCTGACAAATAGTTTCTAACTCACCAAGTTTGGAGCGGTCTTGCCGCCCAAAATTGCCAGCGCATTCGTCGCAGCCAAATCTGCCATTGCTGCACGCGTTTCAACAGTGGCAGAACCAAGATGCGGAATGAGCACAGCATTGTCAAGACCCAGCAAACCTTCGTGCACAGCAGGTTCTTTTTCAAACACATCCAAGCCCGCACCGGCAATGACATTGCGCTGCAAAGCATCAGCCAATGCTGCTTCGTCTACCACTGGGCCACGCGCCGTGTTAATCAGGTAAGCACTCGCCTTCATCTTTGCCAATTGGGTTGCATTCATAAAGTGATGCGTCTCAGGCGAATATGGGCAATGCAGAGAAACAACGTCACTGGTGGCAAGCAATTCATCCAACTCGACATGTTTCGCATCGAGCTCTTTATGCGTTGCTGTGTCCAGCGGCGTGCGCTTTGTATACGCGATGGTCATTCCAAATGCGCGGGCTCGTCTTGCCACGGCCGCACCAATTTGCCCCATGCCAACAATGCCCAGTTGTCGGCCTTGAATACTTGAGCCCAACATATAGAACATGCCCCACTGCCAAGGCTGCTGGGCGCGAATGACACGCTCGCCTTCTGCGAGCCGACGAGTCGTCATCAAGATCAGTGACATCGCAATGTCGGCGGTTGCTTCAGTAAGCACACCAGGCGTATTTGTGACCAATACAGATCGCGCTTTGCACGCAGGCACATCAATGTTGTTGTAGCCCACGGCCACGTTCGACACCGACTTGAGTTGCGTTCCGGCTGCTGCAAGTAACTCGTCATCGATCTTTTCCGTCAGCAGACTCACAATTGCTTCGGCGCCACTTACTCGCTTCAGCAACTCATCTCTGCTGATTGGTGTTGATTCTTCCCAAGCCAATACGTCGTGTTCTGCACGGAGTCGAGTCAGTGCTCCAGACGGAATTTTGCCCGTGACAACAACCTTTGCCATGGCTACTTCTTTATCCAATCACCGAGCAAAGTCATTCCTTTTTCGATTTGATCTTTGTTAATGCCAGAAAATGCAAACCGAACGTAGTTGCGTTCTTCGCCCTGCTGTGGTCGACCGAAGTGGCGACGTGTGCAAAAGGAAACACCCGTTGCGTGCAGCGCTTGCTCTGCAAAGACTGCTAAATCATCAATTCCCTTATTCTGCATTGCTCCAGTTACATCTGGGAACAAATAAAACGCAGCTTCTGGTGAATGCACGCTGACACCAGGCATTGCGTTGAGCATGTTGACTGCAACATCTCGTCGCTCGCGAAGAGTGTCGAGCATGACTGCGGTACCCGACTGGTCGCCTGTCAATCCCTCGACCCCGCCGTACTGCACAAAGTGAGTCGTGCACGACTCGTCGTTGGTGTTGAGTTTGGCAATCATGTTGGAAACTTCGACAGGTGCAATTGATGCGCCGAGTCGCCAGCCAGTCATCGCAAATTTTTTGGAGAACGTGTACAAGATGACGGTTCGCTCGAGCATGCCTGGAAGTGAAGCGATCGACTTTGATGATCCTGAATAACGCATTTCAAAATATGCCTCGTCCGACAACACCCACAGGTTGTGCTTGATCGCCAATTCCGCAATTGCTTCGCGCTCGGCATCTGTCGACTCTGCACCAATTGGGTTCTGCAAGTCGTTATAAATGATTGCAGTTGTTTTTGGAGTAATGGAAGCCTTGATCTGATCGATATCAATATTGAAACCGGTCGACGATGGCAAATAGCGATAAGACTTTGCGACACCGCCAAAATATTCGATCTGACTTTCATAAATCGGGTATCCGGGGTTTGGATACAAAACTTCGTCACCTGGGTTCATCACTGCCTGGATAAATTTTGTGATTACTGGTTTGCCACCGGGTTGCACTACAACGTTGGCTGGCGAAAAATTGAGACCACGACGTGCACCAACATCATTTGCAAGTGCTTCGCGTAGTTGAGGAATTCCTGCTGCGGGGCAATATCCGGTTTTTCCATCGACTATCGCGCGATTCATTGCATCAACGATGTTGCGTGATGTTGCGATATTAAGGTCACCCAAGTGGAACGGAAAAATATGGTTTCCCTTTGCACCCCACTCTGCTGCGGCTTGAGAAACTGCGAACGCCGTCTCGGTACCGAGACGCTCTAATCGTGTTGCTAAAGCCATGAATTCTCCCCTATTGATATGTCACTGATATATCTCGAATCTTTACAATACATAAAGATCAGACCCAGAGATTACAAGGGATTTAGACGGTGACTAATCGGCTAAGAAGGCTCGCTCAACTGGCTCGCTTATTGGGTTTCGCATCGTTAGGTAAACCCCAGTCAGGGCCACAACCAACGCCACGAGTGAGAGCACACTCAGTCTTTCGCCGAACAAGATTGCGCTTTCGATTGCGCTCAATGCAGGAGTCAAAAAGAACAGACTGCTCACTCGGGCAGCAGAGTGTCGTGAGATCAACAGCATCATCAGCATTACCGCAGATATCGAAAGTACGAATACCGACCACAACAGCGCAATTAGCAACTCGGTGTTGAGATGAAATTCCCACTTTTCAAACAAACTGGATGCCACGAGCAACACTGCTCCAGCGGAAACATACTGAGCGGTCGTGCCACTGACCAATGGCATGTCTTTGCCACGAGCGCGTTGCACCAATGTTCCGGTTGACATTCCAATAATTGATATCACCATTGCAATCAATGCAGGTCTTGTTACGTCACCCACGCCATCACGCACTTTGTCAATCACTACGACTAGTACTCCGCAGATGCCCAGCAGTACTCCAACCCACTGACTGCGGCGAAGATGTTCTTTCAACAAGACACGGCCGGCGACCGAAGTGACAACTGGGTGCAAGCCAGCGATCAACGCACTCAGACCAGAGGGCAGTCCACGCTTGATTGCATAAAAAACGCCGCCAAGATAAATCGCGTGCATACAGATACCCACAATTGCCGATGTTGACCACGAGCCTCTTGGAAGTTTTGGCGCCTTCACAACACGAGCGATTACCGACAGTACCAATGCTGCACACAACATGCGCACTGTGAGAAATGTAAGAGGGCCGGCATTACGTGTGCTGTAGCGGGCAACCACAAAACCAGTGCTCCATAACGCCACAAAAATCCATGGGGTGAGTCGCTCAAAGAGCTTCGATTGCGTCATGCACCCAACATCATGCTGGTTGGATCAGATCCCATGGCGCACCATACAAATCTTCGAATACTGCAACAGTGCCATACACCTCGTGTCGCGGCTGTTCACGAAACTTCACCCCGCGAGCCGACCAATTTGCAAAGTCGCGATCAAAGTTGTCGGTATTGAGAAAGAAAGCAACGCGACCACCGGCCTGATTGCCAACACTTGCCTTCTCCGCATCAGTTACAGCCCGTGCAACAAGTAACGAAGCACCGCTGTTTAGTCCACTAGCCGGAGCGACAACAACCCATCGCTTACCGTCACCCATATCGGTGTCTTCCACTAACTCAAAATCAAGTTTTCCAACAAAGAAGCCGATTGCTTCGTCGTATTCGCGTGCGACAAATGTGACTAGTCCGAGCCGACTCATAGGTTTGTCACAATCTCATTGGTCAAACAATTACGAGTGAATCGTGTTTTCAACAACAAACATTCGGCGCCTGCCAGAAACGTTTGAAAGCGAATCGGCTACGACCGACTTGCCGATTTCGCTTGCATATGCAGCTTCAAAATCACTTTGTGAGTCAAACCACAGCTCAGACACACCATCCGGGTCGCCTTCTGCTGGGTTTTCCACCAAGTTGAAGACTCCGCGACGTAGTTCTGGCAATTGCTTTGCCAATGGTGCGTGATTCTTGAGCCACCAATCGGCAAACTGCTCGTGAGTTGCGTCGGCGGCGCGAGTGAGCAAGATGATTGCTTTAAAGCTCATGACACCTTGTTCGTTCGAGCGAAAGGTCGGCCACCAACGGCTAATGCAACACTGACCAAGATTTCGTGTGCCATCGGTGCGTCACCAATACATACTTCGATTGCGTCCATCTCATTAAACGACCAGATGTCGTCTTTGTTTGTGATTGGGATGGTGATTGAAGCACCTGGCCCAGCAACTTTCTTGGTTGACGGAATGATGTCAAGACCTTGAACAACTACTTTTCGTACTGGCGCACCAAAACGTGGGTGAATCAGTGCTGCAGCATGCTCAATTTCGCCTGCTGTACCTACGATTGCAGCTTTGCCGTATGCGGTCACTTCCCCAGCCTCAACTCCGAGCGCTGCGAGTGCTCGCTCGGCAAGTAAGCCCGAGATCTCTGCGCCCATGAGCTCAAGCATGGTGAGATCCTTGTGTCGTTTTCCAACAAGTGGATTGGTGATTACCGCGCTGCAAACCGCCTTGCGCACAATGCGCCCGGTTGGCTCGCCAAGTTCGGCCTGAATGTCTTCACATGTAGTGATAAATTTACGAACTTCCATGCGTCAAAACTACCAGTAAGCAGTGTCTACTCAGTAGTGCGCAGATGAGCATTGATTTTTGCGAATGCCGAACCAAGTGCCTTTATCTCTGACTCATTCAGCAAGTCGATCATGCGACTCCGGACATCCTTCAAATGCAACGGCGCAACCTTCTTCAAAAATTCAAAACCCTTCGGCGTTAATTGAGCAAAAGAGACTCGTCGATCGTCCTTGTCTTGTATCCGCACGACATACTTGGCCTTCACTACACCATCCATTCGGCGAGTGAGTCCGCTTCTTGACAACCTCAATGTGTCAGCGAGGTCGCACATCTTCAGTCTGTGGTCTGGTGCTTCCGACAGCATGGCGAGTAATTGATAGTCACCCGCGTCTAAACCAAATGCACCTAAGTCGCGTTCAATGGCATTCATCAAATCTGGAGACGTGGTAACAAAACCCCGCCACGCTTTCATCTCTGCGTCGTTTAGCCACCTTGGACTTGCCATATTGGAAGCATACCCAGATAGTTGCGTACGCAACTATCTTTATGATATAGTTGTGCTCGCAACTACCTCACCAATGAGGTTCTTAACACAAGGAGCAATTAATGAATTCAGTTATGTTGATCGGGCGTATTTTGTTCGCCTTTATGTTTCTATCCAGCGGCATCAACCACCTCGTAAAAGCAGAGGCAATGGCTGGGTATGCGGCTTACAAAAAAGTGCCTGCACCAAAGCTTGCAAATGCATTGTCGGGAATCTTGATGGTTCTTGGCGGACTCTCGGTCATCCTCGGCGTCTATGCCGACCTTGGCGCTGTTGTTCTTGCAGCGTTGCTCGTCGTCATGGCGCTCAAGATGCACGCATTCTGGACGCAAACTGATGCAACAGCCAAACAGACTGAAATGATCGGATTCTTGAAGAACATTTCGATGGCCGGTGGCGCATTGTTTATCTTCGCGATTGCCGCTTCACAGTCAGATTACGGCTGGGCACTCACCGAAAGCCTTTGGAGTCTTTCCAAGTAATTTCTGCGGGGTCACCCCCCGACCTGCATATAAGTAGATATATAGAAGGG
>JBIKID010000029.1:0-17630 GCA_044361815.1 Ilumatobacteraceae bacterium
CGGACATCTTTGTCAGGCTCTTTGTCAACTGGAAGGTCCTCACCATCCCCATTGATGCAGTCTTATGGGCAACGATTTTCTCCATACTTCGACCGTCAAATCGCCATTCCCCTGTGTCCGGGGAATCAAAACCTGTGAGCAGATTAAACAATGTGGTTTTACCTGCGCCGTTGGGCCCAATAAGAGCCGTAATTGATCCGCGTTGGATCTCGATGTGCTCAACATCAACTGCAACAACACCACCAAAGTTTTTCCGAATTCTGTCAGCGAACAAGATGGGGTCTTGCTTAGGAGCCCCAGGTGCTGGCGCAACTGACGCTAAAGCAGCAATCGCACGGGCCTGCGCATCTGAGATGATTGGATTATCGGGCATCGAGTGCCATTTCTTTGCGATTACCAAAAATGCCTTGCGGACGGAACGTCATGAGCAGCATTAAACCAACACCGATGAGCATGTAGTTAATTGCACCAACTTGAATTTTTTGCATCACAGTGACGCCGAAGATTTTCAATGGTTGATCTTTCGTGAGTTCACGAAGGAAGTTGTCACTGAAAACGAAAATACCCCAGAACAACATTGGTCCTACGATTGAACCTGAGACCTTTGCAACCCCACCAAGAACGAGTGCCGTCAAAATGTAGAAGGTCACGTCACGGCTGTAGTTGTCAGGTTGCACTGAGCCTCGGTCGAGAGCAAAAATCACTCCGCTAAACATGCCGATAAGACCGCCAATGATCAATGATTGCAACTTATAGCTATAGACGTTCTTGCCAAGGCTTCTCACTGCATCTTCGTCTTCTCGGATTGCTTTCACTATGCGCCCCCAAGGACTGCGCATCAGCATGAAAACAAGAGTTGCAAATATGCCAACAAGAGCCCAACCAACAAGCAGGGTCCAAACTGTGTAGCCGCTGTATTGGAATGGTTTGATTCCGTATTGGGCACCTGGATCGAAGGGGCTCAATTCGCGAAACTGGATGCTAAAACCATTGATGCCATCGCTGCCACCAAAAAATTGCTTAAATCGCACCGATCGCACAATCAACCGAACCATTTCGGCAAGCGCGATCGTCACGATTGCCAGATAATCGGCGCGTAAACGCAATGTAGGAATACCGACAATAAGTGCAAGAACGACTACGAACGCCATACCAATGGGGATGCCCCACCACATTCCAACGCCGAAGTACTTACTCGTCATGCCGATTCCGTATGCACCACACGCCATAAACGCAGCCTGACCGAAGTTGAGCAAACCCGTATAGCCGAATTGAACATTGAGACCAATCGCGGCCAACGCAAAATATGCAGCATCAACACCGGTTAATGCCTTGCAGGTGTTCTGCAGAATATTTATCCAGTCCATCGATCAACCAACCCTTTGCTTACGGCCAAGAATTCCCTGTGGACGCAACACCAAAACGACGATCAAAATGAGTAAGGCTGGTGCATTTTTCAACTCAGATGGAACAACAATTGAAGCCATCTCAACGAAAATTCCGACCATGATGCCCCCGACCAACGCTCCAAAGGCCGACCCAAGGCCACCCAGTGTTATTGCTGCAAACATCAAGAAGACAAGGCGCGAGCCCATCTCGAAACCAACCTGCTCATCGAGCCCTCGAAAGATGCCACCGAGCGCTGCAAGTGCCCCACCAGCGAACCACACGATCCGAATGATGCGTTGTGTGTCAATACCTGTTGAGGATGCCAATGTCGGATTGTCCGATACCGCTCGAATCGCTTTTCCCGTGCGTGATTTCTGAATGAACAATGCGACAGCAACCAACACAAGCAGGGAAAGTATTGCTGTGGTCAAATCGCGCGGTGTGATCGATGCTGGACCAAACCGCATTACTGTTTGTGCGCTGTAGTCGTTAAGTGGCTTTGTTCGTCCACCAAACTGATACAGGTACATGTTGCGCAACACGATTGATAGACCAACCGAAACAACCAATTGCGAAATGAGTCCTACCCCACGTTTTCGCAGCTTTGCAAAAATAAACACATTAAGTGCGAGCCCAAACAATCCCCCAAGCGCGACGACGATCGGAGCCGAAATAAGCAGTGGAATTCCCATAGTTACGTTCAATAAGAAAGCCATTAAGCCACCAAACGTAACCATTTCACCGTGCGCAAAGTTTGTGAGGCCGGTGGTTCCGAAAATAAGAGAAAGTCCGACCGCGCACATTGCAATGACCAAGCCAAGACGAAGTCCATCGGCACCCCGTTGGATCATTCGATCAAGCAATGTTTGACTTGAATTGTTTGAAGAACCAGTAAAGAATGTTGCTCGCTTGACAGATGTTGTGAAGTCATCTTTCTTGATGCTTGAAATTGCTTTTGCTTCATCGATCATTGCGAAACCGCTTGGCAAAGAAGGGATATCCAACGCTACGAAATAGTCGTCACGTGCAGGGACAGGAAAGGAAACTAAACCTTCCGTATCAGTTGTACCCGTACCGATAACGTCGCCTGAAACAGCAGTGACGGTGATAGTGACACCAGCGACTGGCTCTTTCTGCGATACACCATCAAGCACGGTCTGGTTTTGAACCGAAGCAACAATTGATAAACCGTCTTCGGGCGTGGCTCCTTGAGCAGGTGTGCCGAACATAAGTAGTGATCCAACAACAACCGCAAAGACCCGCATGAGTTGCCATGTTCGCCCCCCTGTCAAGCCTTTTTTCACGAAAACACTCCCAAGTTCAAGTTAATCAAGTCAAGCACATCGGGGTCTGAAAAAGGCATTTAACGTCGGCTTGCCAGGCCAAGTCGCAAGACTGAAATCCAGACCGCGATCGCCATTGCGATGTGAACTGCGACCAATTGTGCGGGTACCCCCGAAAAGTACTGGAAATACCCGAGTGCACCTTGCGCAACTGCTGCTCCCAAAAACACCTCTAATGGACGTCCAAGAACGTGCCACTCTTTGGCGTTTTTCTTGATTCGAAGGAACAAAAGAATTGTCAAACCCACGCAAATAAGCACTGTAACGCTGTGCACACGGGTAATGGTCCTCAAGTCATAATCCAAACGCACCGCATTCTCGTCTCCCGCATGAGGTCCCGTGCCAGTTACTAAAGTTCCGAAAACGATCGCTAAGCCACAAAGCGCCATGATCAAGTTGACGATCTGACGTGACGAACTCGAAAGCCGATCTTCGGACTCGGGCTTGTCTTCTCCACTTTGTTTTGCCTGATCCACAAGCAAGACCGCCATGGCTATTAAGACCATTGAGACCAAGAAATGAGCCATATTTGACCAGGGGTTGAGTCCGGTCAAAACCACCACTGCACCCAAAAGCACTTGGACGAGTACGCCAACGACAAGACCCACTGCAAGCAAAATCATTGAGCGACGGCGTGGTGAAACCAAGAAAGATCCAAGAGCAGATGCGGCGACTGCTGCACTGACAACACCTGTGAAAAGCCTGTTGATTTGCTCTATCGCTGTGTGGCCCGTTGATACATCGACAAATTGAGTTTCGCTACATCCAGGCCAATCGACACAACCAAGTCCTGAGCCGGTAAGGCGCACCAGAGCGCCACTCACCACAATTACGCAGAGAAAGCCAAGCGCACACTGGGAAATCGTCAAAAAACCTCTCTGCGAGATCTTCAACTTCGGCACGTCACTCAGACTACTGACTCCCACTGATTGACCTTCAGCCCACTCGTGGTGATCAAGAACGCCATTTTGGGCTGTTAACACCATGAATTACCACTCTTAGTGGTTAGTCAAATATTTTCTGTGGTTTTTTACTTAAGTTTTTGCTCTTTTGACCGATCCCTAATGCGGAACTCACACCGCAAGCAAGTCAAGGGAGCACAACATGAAAAGCAATCTTCTTCGCAAAGTAATCGCAATCAGCGCACTGTCCATAACGTTCGGCATTGCCACAACCTCGATCAGCACCAATGCAGCAGCTGCATCGTCGGTCATCTCGGCAGGCACTTCCCAACTTCCACAATTTGGTGACAGTGGCCCACAAGTAGTTCGTCTACAGGAAGCAATTATGGCTCGTGGATTCAGCATCAAGGGCGGAGTATCTGGTTCATACTCAAAGGCAACTCGTTCTGCATTGAAGTCCTTGCAGAAAGTTGCCGGTTTCAAGGCAACTGGATCGCTCGATAGTAAGACAGCAAAGTTTTTGGGTCTTGTTGATGTCGCTGCTCTCAGCACATCATCACTGCCTACAGTTGGCGCAGCTGGTGATTCAGTTTGGTCGGTTCAGCAAGCTCTGATCAATAGTGGCTTTGCTGTCAAGGGTGGAGCGGACGGCCGATTCGGTCTTGCAACTTCAATAGCCCTCGGAAAGTTTCAAACTGCAAAGGGCCTCGCTGTCACAAAGACAGTTGATGAGGCAACAGCAATCGCACTGGGCCTCTTGAGTGCCCCAAAGACAGTGGCGGTTGCCGCTGTAAAAACAACTGTTGCGGCACCAGTTGCTGCACCAGTTGCTGCACCAGTTGCTGCACCAGTTGCTGCACCAGTTGCTGCACCAGTACCAGTTGCAACTGCAGCAACCGCCATGACATTTGAGACTCTTCCAGCACGCGGTCAGAAGGGCGAATTGGTGAAGGCATTGCAAAATGCGCTTATTGCAAACGGAATCGCAGTTAAGGGCGGAGCCGATGGAGACTTTGGTGTTGCCACAACTGTCGCGATAACGAATTTTCAAATTGCACGCGGTCTCACCCAGTCAAAAGTTCTTGACATCAACACAGCAATCGCACTTGCTCTAATTCCAAGCCTTGAGTCACTTGGCTTGCCAACTTTGCAGGTGTTTCCAATGCAAGGTCGTTGTGGCTTCACAGACACTTGGGGTCATGCCCGCTCAGAAGGTCGCTCGCATGAAGGCACCGACATTATTGGTGCCCGTGGCTTGGCACTGTATGCAACAAACGACGGAGTGATCAGCAAGGTTTCAACAGGTGGACGCAATGGTGGAAACGCTGTGTATCTCACATTGCCAAATGGAACATACTTTTACTACGCACACCTCGACAGCTTTGCACCTGGTATCGCAGCAGGTGTCCCAGTCAAGGCCGGTCAGGTCATTGGATATAACGGATCGACTGGAAATACTGAAACACCACACTTGCACTTTGAAGTTCACCCATTTGGTGGTCCCGCAGTTAACCCATACGCAATTCTCAAGGCAGTCGACGCTTGCAACGTACTGGATGTGCTCCCACAGCCATAACGATCAAGACAGGCAGTCTCGAAGGGTGAGGCGGTGACGATGTGAGAACCATCATCGTCTCACCCATGTAAGTATGAGATCTATCTAGTGCGGTCCGTAAGTGCAAGATGCTCGAGATCACTGAGATTCTCGAGGCTAAATGTATAGCCATCCCCAAGCTTGATTGCTTTTATCGTGGTCATTGAAGCGTGACCAATCACGAATCTTTCCCACTCCCAGGGTGTTGGCTCTAGCCCTAGCAAATGACAAATAATGACGCTGTTTGTGCCTGCGTGAGCGACAAAAACGAAACTGGTCTTTGGATCGTCAATATCCCAGACAGGCAGCAACGTGTCCTGGCGTCGAACACCATGTCGCAACAAAAATTCTGAGCATCCACTTCGAATACGCGCCACAAACTCACTGACTGATTCGCCACCAGACAAACCCGACCAACGATCGAGGGAGTTTGCCTTTGCGTCGTCGTTATAGGCCTTAACGGTTACTTCCGCAGGCTGACCATGCCACGCAGGTTCACGTATTTCTTCAAGCCAAGGTTCGATTACTTGCGGCCGTGCGTGATGATTCAGGAATGGAGCTGCGGTTTGACGGGCCCGAAGCAGCGGACTTACAAATACGTGGTCGAATCTGTCATCCTTCAACCGTTCACCCAATATCTCGGCCTGACGAAAACCCAGCTCAGACAATGGTGGGTTGACAACGCTCAGACCATCTTTAACCCACTCAGGCTGAGCATGTCTAATCAATACAAATTCCATGACGACAATCTAGTTTGTATCAGTCCTTAATCGTGGTTGCACTAATTCTTTCAACATCGCACTGAGAAAATGAATCATCAACGAGGACGTCAAATTGCGCATCAGGAATCGCGCCATTTTCCAACGCTTCATCTGACAGCAAGGTACCTATACATAGAGCTTGATCGGGTGTGAGTACTTGTCCAAAGCGTTCGGCAACAAAATATGCATACGATCTCAGTGCGCTCTCCTCATTGTAAAAATCAGTATTCAAATCAGGTTGCGGCTCAACATCAATAGAAGGACTCGGTAGTTCGACCTCTTCGCCTGGGACCTTGTTGATACCACTTCCCAAATCAACGCGACACGAATCAGTAATGAAGGCTCTCACCGCACTCAGTGCTTCAACATTGTCATTTCGCGTGAGATCATCTATTGATGCCAAGACTGCCGCATCGCTCACTCCAACAGAACCCTCCCACAACACGTTCTGAAGTGCAACAGATACAGCAAGGTACGCACGTTCGACCTGAGCAAATTGATCTACAACTTCTGGTGGAGCAACCTCGCCAATAGATACTAGAGATGACAGTAGAACCGCAAACATACTTTGCAACTGTCGAGCGGAAACTTCTGTCATCGCCAAAACTGCAGAGTCAACTGCAACAATTGAACTTTCTAATTCAGGGGCCCTACTGCACACTGCTGTTGTCTCTCCAGACGGAGAACAACTTCCTGCCAAGACCGCAACAATCAGGACGAACGCGGCTCTGAAAAATTTGATCATCATCACTAGTCGAGATTACTTTGCGTGCTCGTCACCCACGTCTCATACTGTTTGGCGTATGGTCCTTGCGCAGCAAGGAGCTGTTGGTGCGATCCGTCTTCAACAATTCGGCCTCGCTCAAGCAGAATAACTCGATCTGCTCTTGCGGCAGTTGAAAGACGATGGGCTATCGAAACAGTCGTTCTGCCCTTTGCCAATTTGCTGAATGCTTTCGAGATTCGGACTTCGGTGAGAGCATCAACAGATGAAGTCGCCTCATCCAAAATCAGCACATCTGGTCGAACGACGGCAGCGCGCACAAGAGCAATCAACTGTCGCTCTCCAGCAGAAAGCGAAGATCCGCGTTGTCCAACGTTGGTGTGTATCCCTTGTGGAAGAGCGTCCAACCAGTCATCCATCTCGAGATCGCTGAACACTTCCAACAATTGACCGTCAGTTGCATCTGGTAAAGCGAATCTCAAGTTGTACGCGATTGATTCAGCAAAAAGAAACGGTTCCTGAGGCACGACGATTAATCGGCTTCTCAAGTCGTCATTGCCGACGCGATGCAGGGGTACGCCACCCAACAAGACCGATCCAACAGTCGGATCCGCTAGACGGGCAATCAATCGCGCAAGAGTCGTCTTCCCAGAACCTGATGGTCCGACGAGTGCAACGTGTTGACTCTCGGGAATATGTAAGTTGATCGAATTCAGAACCGGCGTGTCATCATCTTCGTCTAAGCGCGAACCATAGGCGAAACTGACGTCTACAAAATCAATCGACAAGTCACCCTTGGGCAGTGCGATCGGCATCGAAGGTTGCGGTGGCCCAATCGGTGTGTCCAACACTCCGAGAACTCTGCGCAAACTTGCGACAGCACTTTGTGTTTGGTCGATGACCTCGGTGAACTCGGCAATAGGTTCCAGGAATCGATATGTCAAAAATACAAACCCAACCAAAGCACCAGCACTCAATCCGCCTGCAGGACCGATGAGCAAACCCGCACCGACAACCGCCATAACAGTGAACACAGCAAAAACTTCTCCAGATGGGAAGAGAAATGCTCCGATAACACCCGCTCGAATGTTGCTGTCTCCCCTGTTGCGAACATCCTTGGCGACAGTGTTAATCATCTGATTAGTTGCGTCGTACGCCCGCAATGTCTCGGCACCTGAAACCATCTCGCTGAAAACTCCTAGCAATTCTGCGTTGCGTTCCCGTGAAATATTGTGTGCATGCACCAAACGTGATTGAACTAAACGCAGCACGAGCACAAGTGGCGCCGAAACCAAAAAGGCAACTACAGCCAAACGCCAGTCATATGCGAGCATCACGCTTGCAACAGCAATCATCTGAGAACCATCAAGCAACAATGACAATCCGCCCCACGAAAAAAACATTGTCAATGTCTCGATATCGCTAGTCACACGAGATACAAGAGCACCTCTCTTCTCATCGTTGTGGTCGGCAAGGCTCAAACGATGAATGTGGTCAAAGAGCTTTATTCGAAGTGTAAAAAGACCCTCTTCTGCTCGCGTACCAAGTCGCTTAGTTGCCACCCGAAGTGATGCTGACGAAATGAGCACAAAACCAGAACCAATTAGTCCGAGCCAAGCAATATATGCGACGCGAATATTGCCTAATTGCAAACCGTTATCAATGCTCAGTTGAATAAGAATTGGTATAACCAATCGTGCGCCAGTACCAATGAACGCAAACAGCAACGTAAGACCGATGCCGCTTGACAGGGCCGGCGCAACACGCATTCCCCTGCCGATAGTTCGAGCAGAGCCAAATCTGTTTGTTGGCTCGTTCACAGTCCACCCTGTTCTCGGTCATGCTCAAAGGATTGCATGAGAAGCCGATAGTTGTCGTTGCGCACCATCAAGTCGTCATGCGAACCCTGATCACTGAGCTTTCCATTTTCTATGAAGACCACTTCATCGGCAAGAGCAATCGTCGATGGACGTGATGCAACGATAACCGTGGTGACGATTGTTCCTGATGCTCGCAAGCGCTCAATGACGGTTGATTCTGTAAGGGTGTCTAAGGCCGAAGTCGTGTCATCCAACAATAGAACGGCACTTTCTTGCGCTATGGCTCGAGCAAGAGCAATCCTCTGTCTTTGTCCTCCGCTCAAATTGATGCCCCGCTCACCGATAACAGTGTCGACACCATTATCAAGTGCCCCGATGAAATCATCTGCAGCAGCCAGAAACAATGAGTTGTGCAAAACAGAATCGGACAGTAGGCGCCCCATATCAATATTGTTCCGAATCGTTCCTGAAAACAAGAATGGCTCCTGAAAAACGATCGAAGAACTGCGGTTTGCAATCGACACCATTCCTCGATCTGGCTGCAGTAGACCTGCCATCACGCTCAGCAAAGTTGATTTGCCAGAGCCCGTTGCGCCGACAATTACAACAGTCTTGCCCGCTGCAATTTCCAATGTGATGTCAACCAGGACTGCGGGAAGATCATCGGCATATCGAAACGTAATGCCATCCAATCGCACACCAACCATGGTGTTGCTGGCCAACACCAGTGTTAGCGGGTCTCTCATCGTCGGCTCATCCAATACTTCGCGGACACGTTTGTATCCACTTGCAGAGTGCGGCACATCACTCAATACATATCCGATGATCCGAAGAGGAAAAATCAGCAGCGTAAACAGATAAATGAAGCTGGTTAACTCACCTACCGACATACTTTTTGACTCGACTCTCATTGCGCCAATTACCAATAACAAAATATTCACAAGAGACGGAACACCGTCTAGCAAAGCTTCAAATGTTGACCTCGCGGAAACAGCTCGAATCCTTGCATCTTTCAACCTCGTAGATATCACGGACAAGCGCTGAGTTTCGCGCTCCTCAGCGCCAAATGCTTTCACCACCATCACTCCATCAAAACTTTCGTGAACGGCTGACGAAAGTGCACCCAACTCGTGCTGAGCGGTGTCGTAATGCTTGTCAATCCTCCGCTGGTATCCGACATTGAGAAGCAGCAATATCGGTATTACAGATATTGCAACTAAGCCAAGTGGTACATCGACAACGATGAGCCATCCTCCCGTGAGAAAAACAAGGAGGACCACCGAAGTGCTGAATGGTAAGGGGCCTAACACTTCCGCAGCCGCATCGGAGTCGACACCAACACGAGCCACTAAGTCTCCGGTCATTTTCTTCTTGTGCCATGACACTGGCTGCTTCATGATTTGTCTCACGAGTAACATCGAAATCGATTCGACCGTTCTCCAGTTACTGACGCCTGCAAAACACCTACGAACAACGACACCGAATGCTCTCAGCAATCCGATGCCAATGACAATTGATGCTCCGATGAGATACGCACCAGCGTCAAGTTTCCCGGTATCAAACCTTGGCAAAATGATGCGATCAACGAGGTAGGTAACACCAAAACTAGAGGCCACTGTACAAACTGCGTAGATGGAGGCCCCACCAACGGCTAATGCAAAAATGCGCGGATGAAATTTCAACAGATCACGCACCAACACAAATCCAATGCGCAGACGGCTCTGGTGAGGCAATTTCATATCAACTTCTTCGTCCGCCACACCAGGAGTCTAATGACTCTTGTGAATGTGACTGATCACACAATTGGTCTTCAGGTTGAGCGCAATTCATCCGTTTCACGTACGATCAGACTGTGGCTAATTCAGCGATCGAACAAGCATGAAGCGATTAGTCGCACGTTCATCTATCGCCCTAGCAATGACTCTTTTGGTCGTGATGTGGGTTTACGCATTGTTCTTCGCATCAAAAGAGGTCGCCAATGAAATCGCCGATCAAGAATGGGCTGAACGTGCAGAAATTATTTGTCAGGAAGCAGCCGAAGAGCGCATCGAGCTAGCGGATTTTCGCCCCCTCAATGAATCTGGATCTGATGCCCTTGCAGAGCGATCCAAACTAGTTGATTTGGCTACGGACACGCTTGAACGAATGTTGGCGAAACTCGAGGAGGCAACTCCGACTGATGCAAAAGGTCAGGAACTCATTCCGTTGTGGATAGCCGATTACCGTTCATACATCGTCGACCGTCGTACCTACGCAAGCGATTTGCGACTTGGAACCAATGTCCCGTTTGGAGAATCAATCGTGATGGGCATTCCATTGAGTGAAAAAATTGCAACATTTGCCGCAGACAACGCAATGGCGTCGTGTAAGCCGCCAATGGATCTTTCGGTCTAAAACTGGTCAGCCGGGTTCCAACCGCTCGACGACGAATACTGTTTGATGATTCGTGCGGGGGCACCAACTGCGACGCAATAATCGGGCAAGCTGCCTGTCACAACAGAGTTTGCTCCGATTGCGACATGCTTGCCGATTGTTGCTCCGGGCAGAATAACCACTCCTGCGCCAAGCCAAGATCCATCACCTATCGAAACAGGTCGTTCAATTTGAGTCTGTTGAGAGATGGGAATTTTGACATTTTCATAGCCATGATTTTGATCGGTGATGTACACATGATGACCAGTCCAGACATCATTGCCTATATCTATTGAAAGATGACCAACGATGCCACTGCCTCGTCCGATGAGGCACCGATCACCAATTCGCACAACAGGATCAGTGAGACAAACTTGGCCGGGAACCATTCCAGCCGACAATGCAACGTGTGATCCGATCATCGTGTCTGCACCTATGTGGATGTATCGTTCATTGAAAATTGTGGTTTGGGGAAAACAAATGATGCTTCCTTGTCCAAACATTCCAAATCGTTTTCCTTTGGCCGTTTCGGGTCCGATTGCGCCATACGTGCCCATCAACTCCCAAACATAAGAAGTCCCCCGTTCCAGCAGGGGGTGAAATCTACGGGAAAGACGAAGAAGGATGCGGCGCAACATGCACTCAAAATCTAATGGGTAGCCTGATCCAATGTCCTTGATCAATACCCCTTGTGGTCAACTTCGCGGTGTCGTTACCCCGTCGGGAGTCTCCGTATATAAAGGTATTCGCTTTGCAACCGCCGAACGCCTTGAACCGCCGGTTCTCGTTTCGAATTGGTCGGGAATCTATGAAGCACTGGCAGTTGGCCCGGAGTGCCCACAAACCGAAAGCCAACTTCGTCAATTGCTGAATGCGGACGAATCGGGACAAAGCGAAGATTGTCTCTTCCTCAACATCACCACTCCTGACACAACTAACAAACTTCCGGTTTACGTATGGATTCATGGCGGTGGGTTCACCAACATCACTCCTCCATTGTCATGGAATGAGTCAGAACGTCTCAGCATCCAAGGTGATGCCGTCGTCGTCACTTTGAGTTATCGACTTGGCGCATTTGGTTTTCTTGGAAATCAAAACCTAGGAATACTTGATCAAGTCGCCGCGCTGCAATGGGTGCAGAAGAATATTGTTGCATTCGGTGGAGATCCGCAGAATGTCACGATCTTTGGCGAGTCAGCGGGTGGATGCAGCGTAGTTTCTCTAATGGCCGCACCGTCAGCGATAGGTCTCTTTTCGCGAGCTTGGGCCATGAGTGCGTCTTTGGGGCAATTGCGCTCGCCAGAAATTGCCTTGTCATCTCAACAAAAATTCTTACAGATAGCGAATGTTTCCACGATCGACGAATTGAAAAATCTGACAACAGAGCAATTCCTGAAAATTCAGGATTCGATGCTTACAGATGTAGAGACTTGGCTACAGGGATTCTCGCCAACAGCTGATGGAACTGTGTTGCCACACGACGTGATAGGTGCAGCCGCGAACAACCCTGTTGATCTTGTGATCGGTACAACTAAGGATGAATCCAGGATCTTTAATTTGCTTAATCCCGCCCTCAACAACCTTGACCAACCCCAAGCATTGGAAGTTTTGCGCATCAATCACAACGAACGCGCTGACGACATTTACGCAATCTATTCGAAGCGCTACCCCGAATATTCTGCCACGCAATTAATTGCGGCTGTTGATACAGACATACACTTCAAGATGCCAATGTGGAAACTACTTCGCGAGCGGTTGCAATCGCACGCAAATACTTGGTCGTACATGTTTACCTGGACATCCCCGATATTTGATGGAGCCCTCGGAGCGAGTCACGGTCTAGATATTCCATTTATATTTAATAACGTTGAGTCAGAGCGCGTTCACGTCTACACCGGCAATGACCCGAGTGCGCCTGAGTTGGCTCTAGCAATGTCTCAAGAACTACTTACGTTCGGTCGATCAGGTCGCCCAAATTGGGTTCCCTACGATCTGGACTCTCGTACGATCAAGATCTTTAATGTTCCTCAGAGCACTTCTCATTCGGCAGATCTATCACCGAATAGTGAAATTTATGATTTCTGGATGAACTCATGATTCGCCCACGGGTAACGGTGCCTCAAATTCTTGAACGTAAGACGAATTCGGGCAGCACCAATCGCATCACAATGATTACGGCCTACGACGCGACCTTTGCATCAATCGTCGATGAATCAGGGGTCGACATTATTCTTGTAGGCGATTCAGTAGGTTCGGTTGTTCAAGGTGTCGCAACGACCATTCCAGTGACATTAGAAGAGATGGAATATCACGTAAAACTCGTGGCGCGCGCTCAGCCACGAGCATTAATCGTTGGAGATCTTCCGTTTGGCTCCTACCAGGTCAACTCTGAACAAGGAGTCCGCAGCGCGATCAGGTTGATCAAGGCTGGAGCATCAGCCATAAAACTTGAAGGTGGCGTGAATATGTACGACACAATTGCGGCCATTAGTCGTGTTGATATCCCCGTCATGGGACATATCGGATTGACACCTCAGAGCTACCACCGTATGGGTGGACACCGAGTTCAGGGTCGTGAAGACAACCGGGATGCTGGAGGAAGAGAAAGAATATTCGAGGATGCTCATTCTGTCGAACAAGCAGGAGCGTTTGCGGTTGTGCTGGAAGGAATTCCAAGACAACTCGCATTTGAGATCACACAGAAGGTTTCAATTCCAACAATCGGAATTGGTGCTGGCCCGGATTGCGATGGACAGGTATTGGTACTTCACGACATTCTTGGTCTAACAACCCACAACCTAAAATTTACAAAACAGTATGCCGATATTCGTGGCGCAAGTATTGATGCTTGTGCAAGTTTTGTAAACGAGGTTCGCAGCGGACAGTGGCCTGATGACGCTCATTCGTTCCACTGAGCATCTAGCAACTTGGCGGTCAAGCCTTCTTGGTCAAAGCGTGGCATTCGTCCCGACAATGGGCGCACTCCACGCTGGTCACCTAAAACTGATTGAGATTGCCACAAAGCAATGCGAAACTGTCGTTGTTTCTGTTTACGTCAATGCTTTACAGTTCGGCGAGAGCGCAGATTTTGATAGATACCCGCGTTCGATTGAGTCTGATTACGACGCGAGTATGCAAGCAGGAGCGACGGTCGTATTTGCTCCCACACCTGCCGACATGTTTCCACCAGGCTTTGACAATTATCTGACTCCTTCGAGTCTTGCAAAGGATTTTGAAGGAGCTTCCAGACCAGGACATTTTGCTGGTGTAGTTACAGTCGTGAATCGCCTATTCGATCTGGTGAAGCCAGACGTTGCAATTTTTGGAACCAAGGACTTCCAGCAATTGGCGGTAATCCGCAGCATGTCTAACGAGTTGCATCCGAATGTCAAAATTCACGGTGTAGAAACCATTCGCGACAAAGACGGCCTTGCGCTTTCCAGCAGAAACTCACGCCTCAGCCCTACCGCGCGCAAAGAAGCAAGAGTCATATATGATGCGCTCTCGAGTTTGAGGTCAGAGTTTCAGGCTGGACAGACCAACTGCGCAGATCTCAAATCGATTGCGTTGAAGATTTTTGAAACTTCTCAATCAATGACCGTTGAATACCTTGAAATAGTTGATTGCGAAACACTGCAAAAACAGGAAATCGCGTTAACAGGTGATTCAGCCGTCTTATTCGCTGGAACACTTGATGGGGTCCGCTTGATCGACAATGTCGAACTTTGATCCTGGACTACCGATGGAGATCGTTGTCGCGTTGATCAACTATGTATCGCAGACTGAATACTGAGTCTCCTGACAAAATGCCTCCACGCCCAAGAATTCGACCGGATTGCCAATTAGAGAGTCCCAGTTCTGGTTTATCAAGCGCGAACTGACCGTCCACCCATCGGGTGATCCCATTGCCGACAAATGGCGCATCTGCTTCGCGCCAAACCTGCTGGAGTTCATTAGCGTCTTCGGAAATTACCGAAATAATAAACTTTGGTGCGTACCGGTTAAAAAGTTCAATTGCCTGCTGGACGTTGTCAACGATCACAAGGGCACACTCCGGGTCATTCTCCCATTCCCATTCAGTTGCAAGATCTGAATGATCGAGCAACGTGCACGTCAACGACGATGCCGGAGTTGCGATCAACGCAAGTGCTTCTGCATCAGCATGAATAAACAACTGCGATTGCCTCTTTGATGCGGCTTCCATCGATGCATTGATAAATATGGGAACGAACTCTTTTGCTTTTGAGCGCAGAACACAACAGACATTGAGCGTGTTACAAACTTTTCTATCCATTGAATTGACTACGACAGAGTGAAATCGTTCTGCATCAGCGTGTTCCGCCACAATCATCCACGCACCACCCGTACCGTGCAGACTCGCCGCGATGCCATGCTGTTGGGCAACAGCACCCAATTGAGCAACCGCTTTGCCACTGCCTCTAGCAATGGCTAAAGAGACTCGTCGATCCGAGAATAATGCCCAACCACTCGCATGCGATCGTGACTCAACAAGCATCACCGCACCGGGTGGAAGACCACTAGTAAGCAATGCAGGCCGCACCGCAAGATCCATGATCGCTTGGGCTGTGGCCAAAGCATCGCTTCCAATCCTGAAAACGCAGGTGTTACCCGACCGCAATACTCCGGTTGCATCTGCAAAAACATTGGGACGCCCTTCAAAAATAAAAGCTACGACACCCAATGATGATTTCACTGCAGAAACAGACCAACCTGAATGTTCGACCGTTTCCAATACAGATCCGTCTACATGTGGAGTTTGAGACCAAGTCACTAAAGCCGCGATCATGTCTGACCGCATTGAATCGGTGAGCAACAATCGTCCTGTCGATCGTCCTCGTTCTTTTGCACTCAAAACATCAGCAGTATTAACTGATCTGATTCGTTCGAAAACTTGATCATCACTCAATACCCGTGCGAATTCTTCGAAGAAGCGCGTGACCTGGTGCGCAGAAATGGACTTCATTTGCCCAAAGGCTTCAACGCTTTGAGTAACTGCGTCATAACTTACTTGAAGATCTGCAGAAGGTATATGCAGAAGTTGGCCTCCGCTTAACCCGATAAGTCGATCCCCTTCGGTGAAACTCTTGGCAATAACGTCCCCAATCGGGAATGGTCTGCCGTCTATGAGGACACAATCATTGGGACTCAATGAACTACTCACGACATCACCTCACTGATCTGAACCAAACGACCTTCATCAATTGACAGATGCGCGGCTTGACCAATCGCAACTGACCACAGTCCATCACGTAAACCAACTTGTGCTTTCAGACCACCGCGAACAGCTGCCTGAAGCTGTGTGTGCTCGACATAAGAAGCACCGTGGTGAAAACCCTTGACAACCTCCTTGTCAATCTCGATAGGAAATTCCTGAAACGAGCCATATCCATCCTTGCGTTTGCCTATTCGCACCACAGACTCTGAGATCATCGCTTCCACTTTGCCCTTGTCACCCACAACACAAACTTCTTGTTCATTTTTTGAAGCTTCGGCAAACATGCAGAGATCCAACAAACCACGAACGCCATTTTCAAAGTTAACGATCACATAGGCATTGTCCAAGATGTCGGGCACCTTGCCGTCATAGCTTTCATTCAGATGATTAACGGCCTGGGATCCACTCGCCATCACAGAAACCGGTTGACTTTTGGCTAAAAGACACATCAGATCAAAGAAGTGACAGCACTTTTCGACAAGAGTTCCCCCTGTGTTGACATTGAATCGGTTCCAGTCATCAATCTTCTCCAGAAATGGATAACGATGCTCGCGAATTGAGATCATCTTGACCGCACCAACTGTGCCCCGCTCAATCTCCTGCAACACCCGTGCTGTTGGCGCCATAAATCGATACTCAAGACCAACCCAAACCACTTGATCCTCAAAATTCAGATTTGTTTGCACCGAGATCAACTTTTGACAATCAGAAACTGTGGTACAAAGTGGCTTCTCGATAAGAAGATGTTTACCGGTGCGCATCACCTCTGTGGCTATGTCGATGTGGGTGTGATTAGGTGTTGCAATCACCACGACATTCGCATCACAGTTTGCGAGAAGATCTTTAAAGTTTGAAAAATAGCGAACACCTTCAACACGATTCAATGCCCTGCGAGCCTTTTCCAGGCTTGGCGTGTGCGGATCACAAACCCCGACGATCTGCGTGTTTGGTATCTCAATCAGATTGCGAATGTGCTCAAGCCCCATCATCCCACTGCCAATGATGGCGTATTTGAGAATTTGTTCATCCGCAACGAGCACCTCCCAATCGTAGATCGCTAATCTTGATATATGACTCAATTGACTCAGCCCAATTCCGCGTCAGAGCGCCTTTACTTCCGACAGCTGCTATCAGGCCGCGATTTCGCTTTTGGAAACCAGGTTGCGGAACAAATGGTCAATTTTGTCTACTTGATTGGCGATCGCGAAACCAGAGAGTGTGTGATCGTTGACCCCGCCTATGCAGTCAACGACTTGTTAGCAATTGCCGCATCTGACGAAATGAATGTTGTCGGTGCACTCGCTACCCATTACCACCCAGATCACGTTGGTGGCTCAATGATGGGTTGGAATATCGATGGGATTGCAGCGCTACTTGATCAGGTTGATGTGCCGATCCATGTGCAACAACTCGAGGCAGAGTGGGTGATGCGCACAACTGGGGTATCGG
>JBIKID010000096.1:0-5443 GCA_044361815.1 Ilumatobacteraceae bacterium
CGAAGCATCTTCTCGCACACGTCAAAATCGGCAATCACTCCGTCTTGCAGCGGACGCACTAATCGAATGTTTTGTGGAGCACGCCCCCACATCCGCTTGGCTTCGAAGCCAACCGCAACGAGCTCACCCGTTCGGTTGTCTACTGCCACCGATGACGGCTCGTTGAGAACCACACCTTCACCTTTGACATACACGAGAGTGTTGGCGGTGCCCAGGTCGATGGCGATGTCACGTCCTAACGAAAGTGCGCCTCCACCAGCCATGCTTTGGTCTCCTTAGCGCGCCAACACCAATGCTGAGCACGCGGTTAATACTCAAATCCTACCTAACCAGATTGATCAATCAGGTTCTACAGATTTGGAAAGAAGATCCCGATTTCGCGTGCTGCAGACGCGGCAGAGTCGCTTCCATGAATCAAGTTCTCTGTAAACAGAGTGCCGTAATCACCACGTATCGTGCCTGGTGCTGCAGCCTTCGGGTTCGTTGCACCCATCATCGTGCGCAACACTTCCCAAGCATCTTCTGGTCCTTCAATAACAAGTGCAACCACTGGGCCACGCGACATGAAGGCAACGAGCTCCGGATAGAAGCCTTTACCCTTGTGCTCTTCGTAATGGCGCTCCAAGATTGCAGCATCCAGTGTGCGCAATTCCATTGCAACAATCTTCAGACCTTTAGTTTCAAACCTTGAGAGAATGCTTCCTACGAGACCACGCTCGACTGCATCTGGCTTGAGTAGGACAAGTGTTTTAGTGCTCATCCCTACAGTTTACGGCGCAAGTAGGTCCGAGCGCTACCTACGACATACAAACTTCCCGCTACAAGTACAGCATCTTCTTCGCGAGCAATACTCAATGCTTTATCGCTTGCCGCTTCGACTGTTTCGCAGACCACAACCTGTTCGCATCCCATTTGCTTTGCGGCGGTTGCTAGATCATTTGCCGCAAGACCACGAGGCGATGGTGCAGTGCAACAAATCACAACATCAAACTCATCTGCACGCAATGCCGAAAGCAGCATCTGCGGATCGCGACCTTTGAGTGCTCCGACCACCAAGATTCGTTTTCCCTCTGGAGAGAAATCATCAAAAAATACTTGAGCACATACGTCGGCACCTGCCGGATTATGCGCACCATCAATCACAACAAGCGGCCCACGGCCGAGCACTTCAAATCGGCCGGGCATTTTCACTGCCGCAAAACCTTCGCGCACAACATCCACATCCAGCACATTGCCAAAAAATTCTTCTACTGCCGTCAGCGCAATTGCTGCGTTGTCTCCTTGATGTTGTCCATGCAATGGCAGTGGTAGTTCTTTGTACACCGCACGCTCAGTTCGCACATCAATCATGCGTCCGCCAACAGCCAATTCGTTTTCGGAAACTTCAAAGTCATTTCCTCGCAGCAGCACCGCAGCAGATTCGGCGGCATTCCAGATTTCTCGAAGCTCTTCATTGGTGTCGCCCACAACAAGCACACTCCCCGGTTTGGAGATGCCAACTTTCTCAAAGGCAATATCTTCCAGTCGTGGCCCAGCAAATTCTGTGTGATCAAGAGCGATGTTGGTGACTACCGCCACTGACGAGTTGACAACGTTGGTTGCGTCCCATCTTCCAAGCATCCCCACTTCAATCACCGCCACGTCCACAGCCGTGTCGGCAAAATATCGAAATGCCGCTGCAGTCATCACTTCAAAATACGAAGGTCGCACGCCACCTATTACTTCAATATCGGCGATAGCGGCAACGCAATCAGCAAAGTCTTGTTCACTGATTGGTTCGTTGTTTCGCGAAATTCGTTCAGTCAATTTTTCCAAATGTGGGCTCGTATATGTACCCACTTGTAGACCATGGGCGATCAACAACTGCGTAACAATTTGTGTAGTCGAACCCTTCCCATTGGTGCCGGTGATGTGAATTACTGGGTAGCTCAGGTGTGGCTGTCCCATCAAATCCATAAAGGTGTTGATGTTGTCAAGCGATGGAGATTCGACGCGACCAGTTTTTTCATAGCTGGCATGCTCGTCTAAATAGTTGAGTGCCTCGCCGTATTGCATGATGCGCAGGCTAGTTCTTAAGAAGCAGCGCGGCGCTGACGAGTCACGCGAGTGTTTCGCATCACTAGTTCAGGACTCGACTTCGTCGTTATTGATTTTTCATCAAACACCACGCGTGCAACGTCGGTGCGACCAGGTATTTCATACATCGTGTTGAGCAACACTTCTTCCAAAATTGCACGCAATCCACGAGCGCCAGTGCCTCGATGCAACGCTTGTTCGGCAATTGCCACGAGTGCATCAGGAGTTACTTCAAGTTCGATGTCTTCGAATTCGAAGAACTTTTGGTACTGCTTAAGCAATGCATTCTTTGGCTCTGTCAAAATCGAAATCAAAGCTGCCTTGTCCAGGCTGTGTACTGCGCCGACCATCGGCAAACGACCAATAAATTCTGGGATCATTCCAAACTTCAGCAAGTCCTCCGGCAAAACCTGTGCAAACAACTGGCCAGGATCCTTCTCTGCTTTCGAGCGCACCTCGGCATGAAAACCGACACCCTTATGACCAATGCGGTTTTCGATGATTGTGTCGAGACCAGCAAATGCGCCGCCAACAATAAAGAGCACGTTTGTGGTGTCTATTTGAATGAACTCTTGATGCGGGTGCTTGCGACCACCCTGTGGTGGCACCGAGGCAACCGTGCCCTCAAGAATCTTGAGCAGAGCCTGTTGAACACCCTCGCCTGAAACATCGCGCGTAATTGAAGGGTTCTCGCTCTTGCGTGCGACCTTATCGATTTCGTCGATGTAGACAATGCCCATCTCGGCGCGCTTCACATCAAAATCGGCAGCCTGCAACAACTTCAGCAAAATGTTCTCAACGTCTTCACCTACATAACCAGCCTCGGTAAGCGCTGTCGCATCGGCAATAGCAAATGGAACATTGAGCAATCTGGCAAGCGTCTGAGCCATGTGCGTCTTGCCGCATCCGGTTGGTCCAAGCAGCAAGATATTGCTCTTTTGTAGTTCAACTTCGTCACGACGAGCATTGCCCGAATTTTTGTATTTAATGCGGCGATAGTGATTGAACACTGCAACAGCCAAAACCTTCTTGGCTTGCTCTTGGCCAACAACATACTCATCCAAAAACGCACGAATGTCGCGCGGGATTGGAAGTTCTTCTAAACCAACTTCGGCTGCTTGACCAAACTCTTCATCAACAATCTCATTGCACAATTCGATGCACTCATCACAGATGTGCACTCCAGGACCAGCAATAAGTTTTTTGACTTGCTTTTGCGACTTGCCACAGAAAGCACACTTGATTAGCTCGGCTGTATCACCAAATTTTGCCATGAGTCAGTTTCCGGTGCTCAGCGAATCGGGCCAGTGCGGTCGGCATGTGTGCGAGCGGTGATGATCTCGTCAATCACTCCGTATTCAAGAGCAGCAGGAGCTTCGAGAACAAAATCGCGATCGGTGTCATTGTGTACGCGCTCGACAGTCTGACCAGTGTGTTCTGCCAAAATTCCTTCGAGCAACTCGCGCATGCGCAAAATTTCGCGTGCAGCCAGCTCGAGGTCGGTCACTTGGCTGTAGCCAACCTGACCATATGGCTGGTGCAACAAAACTCGTGAGTGCGGCAAGGCCAAGCGCTTGCCTTTCGTGCCAGCGGCAAGCAACACAGCAGCAGCCGATGCGGCTTGACCAAGGCAAATGGTCGCAATGTCATTCTTGATGAATTGCATGGTGTCGTAGATGGCAAATAGTGCCGTGATGTCGCCACCAGGACTATTGATATAGATGTTGATGTCCTTGTCGGGGTTTTCGCTCTCGAGGTGAATCAACTGTGCGCAGATGAGGTTGGCAATCGTGTCGTCAATTGGTGTGCCAAGGAAAATGATGTTCTCTTTGAGCAACCTGCTGTACAAGTCGGACGTGCGCTCTCCACGACTCGTCTGCTCGGTGACATTGGGAACGTAATAGTTCCGCATCACATTTTCTTCACGCATAACGCCGTCTCCTTGCAAGGTGGCTAGTCGGTAGCCAACTGCACTGCCGACTATCTAATTCCTAAAACTAAATAGTAGTTGCACGGCTTGCTTATTCGGTGGAATTCCCTTGTGACTCATCACCAAAGAGGTCGTCAGCATTGATTGCATTGCCCTCAGGGTCTACGAGGGTCGAATTGCGCAACAACCAATCAACGGCTTGCGATTTTTGAATTTGGGCAGCCAGTTCGGTCAATGCATCATTCTCTTGGTAGGCCTTACGAACTTGATTGACCTTGCGGCCAACTTGCATCGCAATGCGCTCGATTTCTTGTTCAATGTCGTCTTCGCTGGCGGTAATCGCTTGAGCGACAGCAACTGCGCGCAACGCAAGATCAACCCTGACAGCTTTTTGCGACTCGTTGCGCAAATTATCGATGAAGCTCTCTGTTGTTTGACCAGTTGCCGACAACCATTGATCGATTGAAACGCCCTGCGACTGAAACTGTTCAACAGTGTTGCGTACTCGCGCTTGCAAATCACTAGCAATCATTGCTTCGGGGATGTCGATCGTCACCAGTTCTGCCAATGCAGCAGTTGTGCGCTCCACAAACACGCTTCGCGTTTGATTGAGTTTGATTTCTTCAAGGCGCTTGCGCAACGAAGCCTTCCATGCGTCAACAGTTTCAAACTCTGAAACATGCTCAGCGACCCACTCATCGGTCAATTCATCGAGCACCATCTCTTGCACTTTTTTCACAACCACTGTCATCTCTGCAATGTCGGTTGTTCCATTTGGCGCTTCAGAATATGTAATGGTCGAGCCCAACTTTTCGCCGGTCAATTTCTCGTCGAAACTTGCTGATACCCATCCCTTGCCAACTTCGTATGCCCAGTCTTCAACGTTGAGTCCTGGCACTGGAGTGCCTTCGCGAGTTCCGCTCAAGTCAAGCGACACATGGTCGCCTTTTGCAATCGCGCGATCTACATCCTTCAACACACCATGTCGTGAACGCTCAGACTTCATTGCATCGTCAACATCTTCTTCCTTAACGAGCAGTGCCGGCAACTCGATACGCAAACCGTTGTAACCAGGCACTGTCACGATTGGTCGAACTTCGCACGTTGCATCGAAACCTAAGACGCCATCTTCTTCGCCCTTCGTCACTTCAATCTGCGGTGTCGCAATCAGGTCAACATCGTGTTCGCGAACGGCTAACGCCAAATACTCAGGGATCGAATCTTGGATTGCCTGCGACCGCGCAGCGCCAAGTCCGATCTGGGCTTGCAACAATTGTCGCGGAGCCTTGCCTTGGCGAAACCCTGGAATACGGATTTCATTTGCGATTTTGCGGAAGGCCTTATCGATGTTTCGATCGAATTCGACCTCGTCAATTTCCACTGACAGTTTGACTTTGTTGCCCTCGAGGGTCTCAATGATGCTTTTCACAGAGCGCA
>JBIKID010000030.1:0-17556 GCA_044361815.1 Ilumatobacteraceae bacterium
TTTTCGTCTCTGCTACTTCGTCGATTTCAGTAATTGGACTAAGTACTTGCCCGTGTAACTTCCTTTTACTTTGGCAACGGTTTCAGGCGTTCCTTCTGCAACCAATTGCCCACCACCGTCGCCCCCTTCAGGGCCTAGATCTATCAGCCAGTCGGCAGTCTTGATCACGTCAAGATTGTGTTCGATAACGAGAACAGTGTTCCCCTGATCAACAAGCCGCGCCAACACTGTGAGGAGCCTGCGTACGTCTTCGAAATGCAATCCCGTTGTTGGTTCGTCAAGCAGATAGATCGTGTGGCCTGTGCTTCGCTTAGCGAGTTCTGCTGCCAACTTGACACGTTGGGCCTCGCCGCCTGACAGAGTTGGAGCAGATTGTCCAAGACGGACATAGCCAAGTCCTACGTCAACAAGTGTCTCCATGTGCCGCGAAATACGAGGTTGTTTAGAAAAGAATTCAACCGCTTCGGAGATTGGCATATTCAACACATCTGAAATACTCTTACCTTTGAATGTGATGTCCAACGTGTCACGGTTATATCTCGCACCTTTGCATACCTCACACGGCACATACACATCTGGCAAAAAGTGCATCTCGATTTTGATTGTTCCATCACCAGAACATGCCTCGCAACGACCACCTGGCACGTTGAAACTAAATCGGCCTGGCATATAGCCGCGCACCTTTGCCTCAGGCGTCGTGCTAAATAATTTGCGAATGTCGTCAAAGACGCCTGTGTACGTTGCAGGATTCGACCGTGGGGTTCTGCCAATCGGCGACTGATCCATGTCAATCACCTTGTCAAGATGCTGTACGCCGTCTACGGCCGTGTGCTTGCCCGGTGCATCCTTTGATTTGTATATCTTCTGCATCAAAGAAGGCAACAAGATGTCCCGAATCAAACTGCTCTTTCCACTTCCAGAAACACCGGTTACTGCAACAAAGCAACCGAGCGGAATCTTGACACTCAAGTTTTTCAAATTGTGCTGGCGAGCACCCCGAATCGTCAACCAATCTTTGCCAGTGCTCCGACGATCTTGCGGAACAGCAATAGAACGCTTGCCGCTTAAGTACTGACCAGTTATCGAGGCCTTCACCGAATGCACTCCAGGCACAGGACCGCTGTACACAACTTCGCCACCATGTTCTCCAGCGCCAGGACCAATGTCGACCAACCAATCACTTGCATTGATTGTGTCTTCATCGTGTTCTACGACAATCACCGTGTTTCCGAGATCACGCAATCGCATCAGAGTCTCGATCAACTTATGATTATCGCGCTGATGCAAGCCAATTGATGGCTCGTCCAGAACATAGAGCGTTCCAACCAAACCTGAACCAATCTGACTTGCCAAACGAATTCGCTGAGCTTCACCGCCCGCAAGAGTGCCCGCTGCGCGCGACAAAGTCAGATAGTCAAGGCCTACGTCAAGCAAAAAGCTTAAGCGCGCATTGATCTCTTTCGTCACCCGCTCTGCAATCATGCGGTCTCGATCGCCCAGCACAAGCTTCGACAGAAATGCCGCCGATTTCGCTATCGACATATCGCAAACCGCACTGATGTGTTCGCCATTCACCAAGACAGCGAGCGATTGAGGCTTTAGCCGTGCGCCCTTACATGCCTTGCACGGAACTTCACGCATATAGCTTTCAAACTGCTCACGCTGAGTATCGGTTTCGGCCGATTCGTGTCGACGCTTGATCCACGGAACGACACCCTCATACGCTGTTGAATACTCGCGCACACGGCCGTATCGATTCTTGTATTTGACCATGAGCGCGTCGCCAGCGCCGTTCATCACGATCGCCTTTTGCTTGTCGGTCAATTTTGACCATTTGCGATTCATGTCTATACCGAATTCGTCAGCAACAGCTTCAAGCATTCGTGTGAAATATTGCGTATGTGCTGAACGCCAAGGCGCAATCGCCCCTTGATTGATTGCCAATTCAGAGTCCGGCACAACCAGCTCTGGATCAACCTCGTATCTCGTACCAAGCCCGAGACACGTCTCGCATGCCCCATATGGAGAGTTGAACGAGAAGTTACGGGGAGCAAGTTCTTCGTAGCTCTCGCCGCACTTTGGACAGCCAAGGTGCTGACTGAACGTAATGATCTCACCTGGTTCGTCTTTGTCCGTGCTCTTACTCGTCTTTGTGCCCATCAGCTCAATTTCTGCGACACCGTCTGCAAGACGAAGTGCAGTCTCGAGACTGTCGGTCAGTCGTCGTTGAATACCCGACTTTCGAACGAGGCGATCGACAACTATCTCAATTGTGTGATTCTCGTATCGACCCAGTTTCTGGTCGGACTTGAGGAACTCGGCGATCTCCACAACTTCGCCGTCTATGCGCGCGCGTGAAAAACCTTGTGTAGAGAGATCCAACAAGAGTGACTCGTACTCACCTTTTCGACCGCGAATTACTGGCGCTAAAACTTGAAAACGAGTTCCCTCAGGCAAATCAAGAATTCGATCCACAATCTGTTGTGGTGTTTGCTGCTGTAACTTCGTTCCATCATTGGCACAATGTTGAACACCAATTCGCGCCCACAACAACCGCAAGTAGTCGTACACCTCAGTAATTGTTCCTACCGTCGAACGTGGGTTACGAGATGCGGACTTCTGGTCAATTGAAATTGCTGGTGACAATCCTTCGATGATGTCAACATCTGGCTTATCCATCTGCCCGAGGAATTGACGCGCATACGAACTCAAGCTTTCGACGTATCGTCTCTGACCCTCTGCATAAATGGTGTCAAAGGCCAAGCTGGATTTGCCCGAGCCTGACAAACCCGTAAACACGACAAGTTGGTCACGCGGCAAATCAACACTCACGTTCTTGAGATTGTGCTCGCGAGCTCCTCTGACCGAAATGTGTCCGGCGTTGAGAAACGCCGATTTCTTTTTAGCGGACTTGGTAGCGCTTGATTTCTTAGGAGAAGACATCAGAAAGCAGACTACAAGTCATCACTTTGCGTCGCGTAATTCGCGCTTCAATTCTTTCACTTCATCGCGCAAACGGGCGGCGTATTCGAAACGCATTTCAGAGGCCGCCAGCGTCATTTCCTCTTCCAGTGTCAGAATTAACGCTTCTAGTTCTTGTTGAGGCAATGATTTCAGTTCGTTGAGAACCTTGTCACGCTCCATGTTCTTGCGGTCTCCGAGCTTCGGAACCTTGTTGCCTTCACTGGGTCGCAATATTGACAGGATGTCACCTACTGCTTTGCGAATGGTCTGAGGATCAATACCGTGTTCAAGGTTGTAGGCAATTTGCTTTTCTCGTCGTCTACTTGTTTCACCAATCGCCTTGTCCATTGCGGCAGTGCGATTGTCGGCATACATCACAACTTGCCCGTTGACGTTTCGAGCAGCACGCCCAATCATCTGAATCAATGATGTTTGGCTACGCAAGAATCCGGCTTTATCAGCATCCAAAATTGCAACGAGCGACACTTCGGGCAGGTCGAGGCCTTCTCGAAGCAAGTTGATTCCCACCAACACATCAAACTCGCCAAGGCGTAAGGCACGCAAAATCTCGATCCGTTGCACGGTGTCGATGTTGGAATGCAGATAACGCACTTTGAGACCTTGCTCGATCAAGTATTCGCTCAAATCTTCGGCCATCTTCTTAGTCAATGTGGTAATCAATACTCGATCACCATTCGCGACTCTTCCATTGACCATTTCAATGATGTCGTCAATCTGACCCTTAGTAGGTCGCACAATCACCTCGGGATCGATCAACCCTGTAGGTCGCACGATTTGCTCAACTACTTGGCTACTCAGGCCCAATTCAAACGGTGCAGGAGTAGCCGAAAGAAACACGCACTGGTTGATTCGTTCCATTGTCTCTTCAAACCGCAGCGGCCTGTTGTCGGCTGCAGATGGCAGTCGAAAGCCGTGCTCAATCAACGTCGCTTTACGATTTTGGTCGCCGGCATATTGCCCGTGTAATTGCGGGATCGAAACATGACTTTCATCCATCACCATCAAGAAGTCATCCGGAAAATAGTCGAGCAATGTAAACGGTGGCTGGCCGTGAACACGCCCATCAATGTGCATCGAATAGTTCTCGATTCCATTGCAATAACCAACCTCCGCCATCATCTCGAGGTCATATTGCGTGCGTTGTCTCAATCGTTGGGCTTCAAGAAGTTTGCCTTCTTTCTCAAACTGCTTAAGTCGCGGTTGCAACTCTGCTTCGATTTGAAGCATGGCCCGTTGCATCCGTTCGTTTCCAGCCACATAATGCGTCGCAGGAAAAACCATCGTCTGCTTGAGGTCCTGCAATGTCTCGCCAGTTACAGGATCAACAATGGTGATGCGCTCAACCGTGTCGCCAAACATTTCAAAACGCGTCACGGTTTCGTCGTATGCAGGGTGCACTTCAATCGTGTCTCCCCTGACGCGAAAATTACCGCGGCCAAGAGTGAGGTCGTTTCGGTCATACTGCAGATCGACAAGACGCTTCAAAATGCTGCGTTGGTCGTAGTCGACACCTACGTGTAATTCGAGTAAATTGCCACGATATTCATCTGGGTCACCCATGCCGTAAATGCAACTGACCGATGCGACAACGATTGTGTCCCTTCGAGTGAGCAGTGCAGCAGTCGCAGAGTGACGAAGTCGATCGATCTCATCATTGATCGCTGAGTCCTTCTCGATGAACGTGTCGCTCGAAGGAATGTACGCCTCTGGTTGGTAGTAGTCGTAATAGCTGACGAAATACTCCACTCGATTTTTTGGAAAAAACTCTTTCATTTCTTGCGCCAACTGCGCGGCGAGGCTTTTGTTTGGGGCCAAAATCAAAGTAGGTCTCTGTACGGCCTCAATTGTCCACGCCATAGTGGCCGACTTGCCTGACCCAGTGATGCCAAGCAACGTTTGAAAGCGATCGCCCCGATTAATACCTTTTGCTAACGCTGCAATGGCAGCAGGCTGATCTCCTGCTGGTTGAAATTCTGACACAACCTCAAACTTGTTGACAGCGACTTCTTGGACACCACCGTCATTCTTGGTCACGCAGTCTCTCCTGCATCAGCTCCTGCATTTGGCAACGTCGCAATCCATTCCCAAGCTTGCTCAACCTGGCGAACCAAATCATCTTTCGATCCCGAATTATCGAGCACGCGATCGGCAATCGCCAATCGATCTTTTCGCGACGCTTGCTTGTCGATGCGAGCCTGTACATCACTTGCCTTCATACCGCGATCTCGAACGACTCGCTCTATCGCAGTATCGGGATCAACATCCACAACGATCACTCCGGACAATCCTTTACGCGGCGATTCGGCAAGTAGAGGAAAATCCAAGATCGCGATGGCATCTGTATCTCGCAGTTCACCAATACGCCTCAACATCTCGACACCTATTGCAGGATGCACAATCTTGTTGAGATCTGCGAGCGCTTGCTCGTCGGAAAACACTAACGAAGCAATTTTTGCGCGGTCCAGTTCACCATCAGCGCCAACAACATCACCGAAGCGTTCCACCATCGCAACAAACACTGCAGTACCTGCCTGCTGCAATTCGCGCGCTATGGCGTCACCGTCAATAATGATTGCGCCACGATCGGCCAACATTTTTGAGACTGTTGACTTACCAGAGCCAATGCCACCGGTAAGACCAACAAGAATCATGAACTACACGCTGTCAGTTGTGGGGCCAAAGTTGTGGCACCACTTCGGATCAAACGGCTATTGCTCACCTGCAGGGGCTTCTTCGGCCGGTGCAGTTGTTGCTGTTGCGTCTGCGGCTGGCGCACTTGCGTCGAAGTACTCCGACCATGCAGCTTCGCGAGTTGAGTCGTCGCCGCCAACCCAGTTGCCTTGGTCGTCGACTTGGAACTGACCGCGGTACTCTTCGGCCAACTCGCCACCTTCTGCGGCTTGCTTGATCGAAAGGCTGATTCGTCGACGAGCAAGATCGAGATCGATGATCTTGACCCACAACTCTTCGCCTGGTGTTACAACCTGCTCTGGGGCTTCAACGTGGTGTGTCGACATTTCCGAGATGTGCACGAGACCTTCAATGCCATCACCAACTTGTACGAATCCACCGAATGGCACAAGTTTCGTCACACGACCGTAGACGAGCTGTCCAACCTGGTGACCGCCAGCAAATTCTTGCCATGGATCTTGTTGCGTAGCCTTGAGCGAAAGACTGATGCGCTCGCGATCCATGTCAACCTCGAGAACTTTGACAGTGACTTCATCACCAATCGTGACAACTGCGCTTGGATTGTCAACGTGTTTCCATGACAATTCCGACACGTGGATGAGTCCATCCATGCCGCCCAAGTCAACGAAAGCGCCGAATGCAACGACACTCGAGATGCGACCCTTGCGGATCTCGCCAACCTTGAGGTTGCCCAAGAAGTCGTCGCGCTCTCCGCGTTGGTTTGCTTCGAGCAATGTGCGACGCGACAGCACAACGTTGTTGCGTGTGCGATCCAACTCGAGAATCTTTGCAGTGATGCGCTGACCGATATACGGCGCGAGGTCACGAACACGACGCATCTCAACAAGTGAGGCTGGCAAGAAGCCGCGCAAACCGATGTCAACGATGAGTCCACCCTTAACGACTTCGATGACCAAACCTTCAACGGTTCCGTCAACTTCCTTTACCTTCTCGATGTCTCCCCAAGCACGCTCGTACTGTGCGCGCTTCTTTGACAACAACAAACGACCTTCTTTGTCCTCGAGTGTGATGACAAGAGTTTCGATCTTCTCGCCCAACTTGACGATGGTGTTTGGATCGACGTCTGCGCGCATTGAAAGCTCGCGACCGAGGATCACACCTTCTGTTTTGTAACCAATTTCAACAAGCACCTCATCGCGCGTAATTCGCACAACTGTTCCAGTGACGAGCTGACCATCTTTGAGTTCGACAAGTGTGCCGTTGATTGCATCGGCAAACGACTGGGTGAGATCGCGCTCAGTGACTTGGCGCGGTGTGTAATTTCCTTCTGCGTCGAAGGTTCCCATTGGAGGGCTTTGCATTAATTGGAGATCAGACATGATTTACGTACTTTCGGTGGATGGGATCGGTTGCACCTCTTTCAAGGCGGCCCTACCTGCGGCAAGGCACGATCACGCTACCAGTCAGACTCTGTCGATCAGCCTGTGTTTCTAGGCCATGCTCACTACCCCCTGCTCACTACCCCCTGATCTCTAACCCTTAGCACTGGCCCACGAATTACCCCACGCGCTATGCACCTCGAGAGGAACCTTGAGACTTGCGGCCTGCTTCATCTGGGTCAAAACGATCTCTTCGACGACCGCTTTCTCGCCTTGAACAGCTTCAATGATCACTTCATCGTGCACTTGCAGAATCACACGGCTCTTCAATTTGGCTGATTCAAAGGCGTCGCTAATGCGTACAAGGGCAATCTTGAAGATGTCAGCGGCTAGACCCTGGATGCCTGCGTTCATTGCCTGACGTTCTCCCGCCTGGCGAATTCGAAAATTGCTGCTGTTGAGTTCTGGTATCGGGCGTCGACGACCAAACAATGTTTCGGTGTATCCACGCTTTCGTGCTTGCTCAACTGTGTCATCCATGTATTGCTTTACATTTGGAAACGCGACAAAGTACGCATCCAAAATTCCTGATGCTTCACCGACACCAACGCTGAGTCGCTGACTCAAACCGTAGGCCTCCATGCCGTATGCCAGCCCATACGAAACCATCTTTGATTGCGAACGTTGCTCACTCGAAACATCCGACTCTTTAACGTTGAACAGTCGCGAAGCAGTTGCACTGTGCACATCGATACCGCGGGTAAACGCATCAATCAAACCAGGATCGTTCGCAAGATGGGCAATACACCGAAGTTCGATCTGGTTGTAGTCGGCAACCAAAAATTCACAACTCTTCGATGGAATGAACGCGGTACGAAATACTTTGCCTTCGTCCGAGCGAACTGGAATGTTGTGCAAGTTCGGCTGGTCACTTGAAAGACGACCAGTGCGCGCAACAGTTTGGTTGAACGTTGCATGTATTCGACCATCGGCACCAACGGAGTCAAGCAGGCCTTGTCCATAAGTGGAACGCAACTTTTCAAACTCGCGATACTCCAAGAGTGGATCAATGAATTCAGGCCATTGGTCACGAATCTTCTCCAACGTTGCCGCGTCAGTACTGAAACCAGTTTTAGTTTTTTTACCCGGGGCCAACTTCTTCTCATCAAACAGAATTTCTCGCAACTGCGTTGGTGAATTGATATTGAACGGACGACCCGCAAGGCCATGAAGGACGGTCGTCAATCGCGCTACATGCGCCTTCAAATTTTCATTGATCGTGGTCAACTGTTTTACGTCGACAGCTACGCCATCGCGCTCCATTCGTGCAAGCACTCGCACAAGCGGCATTTCTACTTCCGAATACAGCTTTGCAACACCCTGCTTGTCAAGCGCCTTCAAAATCGGGTCTGCCATCAAACTCACCGCTAGAGCTTCGTCGCAAATGCGCTGCGCGTTGTCTGAGGTACTTGAACCAAAATCCAGTTGTCCGGATCCTTCGGCGGCACCAATTTGAATTGTGTAATTGGTGTATCGCTCCAGTACTTGTTGAAGATCAAATTTGTTATCACTTGGGTCAAGCAAGTACGCAGCGATAGTCGTGTCCAAAGTGACTGAGCGAAGATCAACTCCGTGATCCATCAGCCATCTACATAGTGGCTTTGCGTTATGTGCACGAATCTTTTGCAACGCACCCAAATTGCCGAGCACGTTTTTGTCTTGCAAAACGTCAACACCAATCCACGCAACGACAGACGCACTCGCGTCGACCACTACAGCGATTCCCTCCAACGCACTACGACCTGGCTCTCCTACCCACCCAATCCCAATGTCGGCATTTTCGAGTTTCGCTATCTTCCCAAGAGCTGCTAACGCGGACTGAACAGTTTCACAGCGTTCGATCTTTGCTGCGATGCATTCGCCAGAATATTGACTACCAGATTCAATGACAGATTCTCCGACTGCTTCGCCAGCAAGTTGCTTTGAAAGTTTTTCTTCCGTCGACTGATTATCCCCAAATACTGTTTTAGCCCGAGCAAACATTGACTTGAATTCGAGCGTCTCAAACATTGTCTTCAACTCGCCCATTCTTGGCCGAGGCGCAGTCTGTTTGATGTCAATTGTTACTGGCGCATCGCGGCGCAACACCATCAATTGTGCGTTGCGCAATACTCGTTCGCGACTCTCAAGCAAACCTTGTTTAAGTTTTGGTGTCTGCTCCTCAGCGGCATCAAAAACAGAAACAATGTCTTGATACTTTGTCATCAATTTGGCTGCCGTCTTTTCTCCGACACCAGGTACTCCGTCCAGATTGTCACTCGGATCACCACGCAGCGCTGCATATTGCGAATACTGCGCAGGCGTTACTCCCGTGCGCTCGAAAATTCCTGCCTCGTCATACAACGCATAATCACTTACGCCACGCTTGTTGTACAGCACACGAATATGAGGGTCTCGCACCAATTGATACGTGTCCCTATCACCGGTCACGATCAGTAAGTTTTCTCCTGCCTGTTCAGCCTTCTCGGCAATAGTTGCAATCAAATCGTCACCTTCAAAACCTGCGGCATCAATTGCGGCGATCCCCATCACACCAAGCATCTCTTTAATGATGTCCATCTGTTGATACAAGATGTCGGGCTGTGCTTCGCGCTGTGCTTTGTATTCCGGCGCAGCTTCGTGGCGAAACGTTTTCTCTTTTCGATCAAACACCACGATGACGCCGTCTGGTTTGTGGTCTTTCATCAACGTCAACAGCATCGAGCAAAATCCGTACACGGAGTTGGTCACCTGCCCACTTGCCGTCGTCATGTCTGTCGGCAACGCAAAGAAGGCGCGATACGCGAGCGAGTTACCGTCGAGGACCATCAACTGCATAGAAAAATCGCCTGGATCATGCCACGACGATAACCGACAACTACGGAGTGATCTGTCCGTTCAGAATTTGATTGGCCACATCCACCATCTTGGCTCGCGTAGACATTGCATTCTTTTGGATGTAATCAAAGGCGGATTGCTCGGTCATGGAGTACTTATCGATCAACAAACCTTTTGCCCGATCCAAAAGCTTTCGCAATTCAAGTTGCTCCCCTAGCGCATCCCGCTCACCACTGAGTGTCAACATCTCGCGAAATCGGCCGATCGCCAGCTCTATCGCAGGTACTAGATCAGTCTTCTGAAATGGCTTGACCAAGTACGCAAGTGCTCCAGCATCCCGAGCTTGCTCAATCACTTCACGCTGACTAAATGCCGTCAACATCACTACTGGACAAATCTTTTCAGCACTCACGACACGAGCAGCGTCTAAGCCATCAAGTCCTGGCATTTTTATATCGAAAATCGCCACATCTGGTTTATGTTGCCGTACCAGTTCAATTGCGTCATCACCACGACCTGTGTCGGCAACAACAAGATAGCCCTCTTCTTCGAGTGTCTCGCGAAGGTCGAGTCGAATGATCGCCTCGTCTTCAGCAATAACTATTCGTGTGCTTTGTTGTGTTGAGTTCATAACTTGACGAGTTAGTTTCCAAGTTTGTCGAGTAAGTCATCTTGGCGCAATTCCAATTCGGCAATTGACTCACGCAAGTAGTCTCGATGTTTTGTTATTGCCTGCATGTGGCGCATCGCGTCGCGAGACTCTGCATCAGCGAGTGGCGTTTCGGAAACGAGGGCACGAATCTCAAGATCATGTACCTCTTCGGCAAAATGTTGTACTTGCTCTTCGACCACACTGAGTTCGTTACGCAATGACACCAGTGATTGCGTACCGCGACGAAGACGACGCTCAGTAAGTCGGCTATTGATGCCTCTGTTTGCCACGTCGATGAGTGTAGGAGTATCCATGAAGTTGGTGCCCGAGGTGGGAGTCGAACCCACACGCCCTTTCAGACAACGGATTTTGAGTCCGTCGCGTCTGCCATTCCGCCACTCGGGCCCGAGTGAAGTGCTTATCTAATTGGCTTACTGCGAGGAAACATCGTACCTACCCGCGACAAGTTCTACGCTGTAGTCATTACAAGGCTGTAGATACAGGGGCAGACACAAAAAGAGACGCCGGTCCAAACCAAAAACAGCCAACAACACGCTAAAAACCGAGGTCAATTACTCAATGCTCGCTTTCACATTTCCAGGTCAAGGATCACAGCGCTCTGGCATGGGCGCTGCTTGGGTCGACCACGAAAGCTGGGAATTGGTTGGCGAGGCTTCAGAAGTGGTGGGACGAGATGTCTCAGAACTACTACTCAAGGCGGACGCCGAAGAACTCAAAGACACTCGCAATGCCCAACTCACCACATTCGTTATGTCGCTCATGGTGCTCGATGCGGTTGAACGTCTTGGTATCGAACCGAGTTTTTGTGCTGGACATAGTCTTGGCGAATACACCGCACTCGTTGCGACTGGTGCTCTTCGCTTTGACGACGGATTGCGACTTGTTGCCGAACGATCGTCGGCAATGCATGAAGCGGGAATTGCACAGCCCGGCACAATGGCTGCCGTTTTAGGACTTGACGATGAGCAAGTTGAAGTTGCGTGTCGTTTGGCAGATGCAGATGTTTGGGTTGCAAATTTCAATGCGCCAGGACAGGTTGTGATCGCTGGATCCATTGAAGGCGTGGCAAAGGCAAGCGAACAGGCGAAGTCACTCGGCGCAAAGCGAGTGATGTCACTGCCAGTCTCCGGTGCATTTCACACTCCATATATGGCGAGTGCACGCGACAGACTTCGCGAGGCCATCGCATCTGCTCGCCCTCGTGACACCGAAGTTCCGGTAATTTCCAACGTTGACGCGCTCGCCCACGACCACGGCTCAGAATGGGCATCGCTGTTGTCAGCTCAATTATCGTCACCAGTGCGCTGGAAACACTGTCTTCTAACGCTGAGCGAAATCGGCGTGCGCGGATTTATTGAACTAGGCCCAGGCGGCGTGCTCACTGGTATGGCAAAGCGCACCATTGAGGGTGCCAAGACGATCAGTGTCGCAACACCTGACGATCTAGATGCGCTCATCGAGTGGATGAATGTTTTTTCATCAACCTCAGTGCCCCTAGCAACGCCAACTCATGAAGGTGAACATCTTTTTGCAATTGAGCGTCTCGTTGTAAGCCCTGCCGCCGGAGTCTTCGCCAAGAAGCAAGCCGTCGATAACAATTCACGCATTGAAGTCGGCCATGTGCTCGGTCACGTCGGTGAAACAGAAGTGCGATCACCATTCGCAGGTATTTTGCAAAACTATATTGCTGTCGATGGCGAACGATTGACAGCGCATCAGCCAATCGCCTGGCTGAGATCGCATTAGGGTTACCCGTAATGCCACAAATTCCATCAGGTGCGCGCGGCGCAGTCATCACAGGTTGGGGCCGCGCCCTGCCAGACAAAATCGTCACCAATGATGATCTCTCGAAAACTCTCGACACCAATGATGCGTGGATTCGTGAGCGAACAGGCATCCAACAGCGCCATGTAGGCGGAACCACTGCTGGTCTTTCGGTGCAGAGTGCGCGTTTGGCGATGCAAATGGCAAAGGTTGATCCACTAGAAATCGACGCACTTGTTTTAGCAACCACCACCCCAGACCGTGCAGTACCTGGCACCTCACCGAGCGTGCAACACCAGCTCGGTCTCAAGTGTGGTGCATACGACATCAACGCGGCTTGTTCCGGGTTTGTGTACGCACTTGTGAATGCACACGGGTTGATTGCAATGGGAGCGAAAAAGGTTTTAGTAATCGGCACTGACACTCTTTCTCGGGTTACCGACTGGACCGATCGTGGAACAGCAATTTTGTTCGCCGACGGATCAGGAGCATGCGTACTAGAAGCCGTTGACGGACCAGGGCAGCTACTCGCGTGGGATTTAGATGCTGATGGATCAGCCGAAGAACTGCTCTACGCCGAAATTGGTGGTTTCATCAAGATGGATGGAAAAGAGGTTTTTCGCAGAGCAGTTCGCATCATGGTTGACTCAGCACAAAAATCAATGGCAATTGCTGGCGTTACTGCCGACCAACTCGCACTCGTGGTTCCCCATCAAGCGAATACACGCATCATCTCTGCAGCGTGCGACCGACTTGGTATTTCAATGGATAGAACATCCATTGTTTTGCACGAGACTGGCAATACATCTTCAGCATCAATTCCACTCGCCCTCTTTGATGCAGCGGATAAGGGTCGTCTGAAAAACGGTGATTTGGTTTTGCTCGTAGGATTTGGTGCGGGAATGACAGCAGCGAGTGCAATTTTGCGCTGGCAGGGTCAGCAGTAGAAAGCAGATCAACATGACTGAAACAACTTCACGTGTCGTACTCATCACAGGTGGATCCAAGGGCATCGGCCTCGCTTGCGCACGTCACTTTGCGGCTCTTGGCGACCGAGTTGCAGTTACGTACAACTCATCACCACCCGCGTCGGAGTTCTTTGCGGTCAAGTGCGACGTAACAGACACCGATCAAGTCAATGCAGCCTTTGATGCTGTCGAAGCCCACTTTGGTCCGGTGCAAGTACTTGTTTCCAATGCTGGCATTACCAAAGACACTTTGATTCTCCGCATGAGCGAAGACGACTTTGCAACTGTGCTCGACGCCAACCTGACAGCAGCATTTCGCGTTTGCAAGCGTGCAACTCAAGGAATGCTTCGCGCACGGTCTGGTCGAATCATTCTGATCTCCAGTGTTGTTGGCATGCTTGGCTCTGCAGGCCAGGCAAACTATGCAGCATCGAAGGCTGGGCTTGTCGGCCTGGGTCGCTCCCTGGCTCGCGAACTTGGGTCCCGCAGCATCACCGTTAATGTCGTAGCGCCGGGGCCTGTTGACACCGAGATGACTGCAGCACTTAACGAGAAGCAGATGCAACAAATCACCGATGCGGTTCCGCTTGGCCGAACTGCAACCGTTGACGAGATTGCAGGAGTAGTCACTTTTCTTGCAAGTCCTGCTGCCGCGTACATCACTGGGGCGATAATCCCCGTCGATGGCGGACTTGGCATGGGACACTAGGCACAATTCACTAAGCCTTCAGTCAAAGTCCTTTCGTAGTAACCTCTATTTGCAAGTTCGTTCACACATAGCCAGGAGCAACAACATGGATCAGCAACTATTTGACCGTTTTAAAAAATGCGCAGTCGAGGTTCTCTCCGTCGACGCCTCAAAAATTGTCCCAACCGCACACTTCTCCGATGATCTTGACGCAGACTCTCTCGACCTTGTCGAACTGGTGATGGCACTTGAAGAAGAGTTTGGTATTGAAGTACCAGAATCCGATCTCGAAGGTGTCGACACAATCGGCAAAGCCTTCGATCTCGTTACTTCCAAAGTCAAGTAAGCGCTTCGAGCGCAACTAGTCATGCAGGGTGCCGGTCATCGCGTAGCCATTACGGGATATGGAGTTGTTGCTCCGTGTGGTATTGGCAAGGAACTTTTCTGGCAGGGTCTTCTTGGTCCAGGCTTTACTGGGGCCAACTCTGTTGAGTTTAAAGATTGGGATCCGTCTCCGTATTTCGAGGGTCCAAAAGAATCTCGACGGGCGGACCGTTGTGAACAGTTCGCTTTAGCTGCAGCTGGCGAAGCAATGACCCAGGCCGGCGAACTTCCTTACAACCACGAACGCATTGGCACGATTCTGGGAACTGGTATTGGTGGATTGCGCACGCTTGAAGGCCAAGTCGAAGTGCGCATGGAAAAGGGCGAACGACGAGTCTCCCCATTTCTTGTACCAATGATGATGTCCAATGCATCAGGCGCTGCGATTTCAATGCGTTATGGCCTTCAAGGTCCAACCGAGACCATTTGCACCGCGTGCGCGGCTTCAACACATGCCATAGGCAATGCCGCGCGTCTCATTGCATGGGGTCGTTGCGATGCTGTGGTCACTGGCGGCACCGAGTCAGCCGCAACAGTTACCGCATTAGCCGGATTTACAAACATGACTGCCATCTCATCGACTTTGGTCTCAAAGCCTTTTGACGAATCACGCGACGGTTTTATTCAAGGTGAAGGAGCAGCAATTTTTGTTCTTGAAAGACTCGATCTCGCAGTTGCACGTGGTGCGACGATCCTTGGCGAGATAATTGGCGCTGCTAGCAATGCCGATGCGTATCACATCACTGCTCCGTCGCCAGGTGGCGTTGGCGCCACGCGCTGCATGCAACTCGCCCTCGAAGACGCAGGCCTTGCGCCAGAAGACATCAAACAAATCAATGCACACGGCACAAGCACTCCGCTCAACGACAAAGCAGAGTCGCAAGCAATCACTGCAGTATTTGGCAACGATGGTCCCCCTGTTGTCTCCATCAAAGGCGTAACTGGTCACCCACTTGGTGCTGCTGGTGCGCTCGAGTTGGCTGCTGTGATGCTCTCGTTTGAGAAGAAACTCATTCCACCTACCCGCGGAACAACAGTTGTCGACCCAGAGATGTCAATTGATGTTGTCCATGGCGACCCGCGACCATGGGAGCCTGGCCCAACAATCTCGAACAACTTCGGATTCGGCGGACACAACGGTTCAGTTATTGTCTCGCCATACGCTGGTTAAGCGTCACGTTAATCGTTGACTATGCGTCAACTACCACGAACAGCAATTCGCATTCACACGCAATCTCACCGTTGACTCGAGCCACTCCAGCACCCTTGCCAGCGCGAGCTGACATACGTCCAATTGTCGCCGACAATTCCAACGTGTCGCCGGGTACGACCTGTCGCCTAAAACGCGCACCGTCCAGACCTCCAAAAAGTGGGAGCTTGCCTGCGAATTTTGGATCACTCACAATTGCCAGAGCACCAGTTTGGGCAATCGCTTCGCACATCAGCACTCCAGGAAGTGTTGGTCGCCCAGGAAAGTGACCTTCAAAGAATGCTTCGTTTCCCGTGAGCTTCCAAATTGCCGATGCGGATACTCCAGGTGTCAGTTCGGTGATCGCATCAACAAATAGAAATGGTGCACGATGGGGCAACAATGAACTTGGATCAGGAAATGTTGTCATCTGCGTTTGCCTTACTTCTTCAGCGACTCGAGCAACCGCAGCGGAGTGTCCTTTGGGGAGATCTTGTACCAAGCATGGACAATCTCGCCCTTGCCGTTTATCAAGAATGCTGACCGCTCAATTCCCATGTATTCACGACCGTACATTGATTTCTTCTTCCACACCTTGTATTTCTTGGCAACAGCATTGGTGTCATCCGAAAGCAGAGTGAAACCTAGAGAGAATTTCTCATCGAACTTCAATAATTTTGAAGGTTTGTCTGGGCTGATACCGACAATCACTGTTTTACCAATCTGATCCGCAATGTCGCGTAACCCGCAAGATTGCTGTGTGCATCCAGGTGTATCGGCTTTGGGATAGAAATACACGAGCACGGTTCGCCTCGACAATTTCTTCAGCGAAAAATTCTTTTCATGCTGATCCAACAATTCGATGTCAGGAGCTAACGAACCTTCTTTTAACATTGATCAACCGCCTTCCGAACCTCAGATATATAGTCGCCTACCGCATCGGCATCTTCCTCGATCAAACGTCGCATTACTGAAGCCCCCTGAATGACGCCATCGGCAATCGTGCATGCCTCGGCTGCTTGCTGCGCATTAGATACACCAACGCCGATCAATACCGGCATATCAGTAAGGGCCTTCAATCGTTTGGCGAGCGTCAGCGCACTTGAAGCAAGTGCATCTCGCTCACCTGTCACCCCAAGCAGGCCAACTGCATACACGAAACCTTTGCATCGCTCAATTATCCGCGGCAATCGCTCGTCTGGCGCGGTCGGTGCAGCAAGCATCACCGTCTCAATACCGCTGGTATCTGCTGCAGCACACCACAAACCAGACTCTTCGAGCGGCAGGTCAGGAACAATTGCTGCACACACACCAGCCTCACGCAAGGAATTCGCAAACCGTTCATGCCCAGCATGATGCACTGTGTTGTAATAACACATCACCGCAAGCGGAATGCCGACGTCCACAGAACGTAGCTCGTGCAATATAGAGATAGGTGTAGCACCGTTGCGCAACGCCGTTTCGGATGCGTGCTGAATTGTTGGGCCGTCCATGACGGGGTCGGAGAAAGGTATTCCGATCTCAATTGCATCAGCCCCATTGGCTGCAGCGGCACGGATGGCGTCCATCCAGCCCTCAAAACCACCGGTTATGTATGGAACGACGAGTTTGTGACCGTCGCTTCGCTTTTTGCGCAAATACGTTTCAAGTGTGCCGATTTCAGTCGACATCAAAGTTGTCCGTCCAAGATCTCCATCATCTGAGCCACATCCTTGTCTCCACGACCTGACAAGTTCATCAAAAAGGTTTGACCCTGCATCTTTGGCGCTTCCCGGATTATCCAAGCCATTGGATGAGCACACTCAAGCGCAGGGATGATTCCTTCGCTTCGTGACATCACTTGAAAAGCGCTGATTACTTCTGCGTCATTCACGCATGGATACTCTGCGCGACCTATTGAAGCGAGATACGAATGCTCTGGACCAACACCGGGGTAATCGAGCCCTGCCGATATCGACTGCGCTTCTTCCACTTGACCATGTTCGTCTTGCATCAAG
>JBIKID010000098.1:0-5164 GCA_044361815.1 Ilumatobacteraceae bacterium
CGGCCGTTGATCTAGTTTCTACACGCATGAGATTGGTAGTCGCTCGCTGCAGCGTCGTGTACGAGGGTCGGCTCGACGCATCACTGCCCGAAGCCAACCGACTATTGATGCGCAAAGCAGATGGATGTATCGCGATTCATGCAGATGGCGGTGCTTACAAACCGCTCAACTGGATGAATGCACCCAACACCGTTGTTGAGCACGATGACAAATGGGTAGTTACCAACCCAAAGGGTGAGACACTGACGATCTATCTGCACGAAGTTTTTAGCGATTCTTCGCACGAACTAGGCGAAGACCCAGGTCTCACAAAAGACGGAGTTGAAGCACACCTGCAAGAGCTACTTGCTGCGCTTCCAGAAACCATTGAGCCAGGCCTCACATTGATTCGCCGTGAATACCCAACAGCAGTTGGCCCAGTTGATTTGCTCTGTCGCGATGCAACTGGCCAAACAGTTGCTGTCGAGATCAAACGCCGTGGAGAGATCGACGGTGTCGAACAGCTGACTCGTTATATCGACTGCCTGCATGCCGATACTTCACTCGGCAGCATTCGTGGCATCTTTGTCGCTCAATCAATCAAGCCGCAAGCTCGCGTGCTTGCCGAAAGCCGCGGCATGGGCTGGTGCGAAGTTGACTACGACGAACTTCGTGGCAAACGAACTGACGAACTGCGACTCTTCTAATTCACTGAGGCGAAGTCGGGTTATTTGTTGTGTTGTGGCTGTGGCCACGAGCCGTCTTTGCCGTCCATGCCGGCATTGAGGCGAGCTTTGGTCATCAACTCTTCAACAATTGGTCCAAGCATTGCTGCATCATCAACTGGTTCGTGAGTTGGACCACGATGCCAGCCTTCAGCAATTGCCAATACTCGACCGCTTGCTTCAAACACACGACCCGTAATGGCTTTTGACTCTTCAGATGCGAGCCACGTCACGATCGGAGCAATCCAACGCGGCGAACCCAATTCGCGCTCTTCGTCTGTTGGCGGAGTTGGCGAAAGATTTTCGGTCATGCGCGTGAGTGCTACCGGTGCAACTGCGTTGACTGTTACTCCGTAGCGAGCAAGTTCGAGCGATGCGATGGTTGTAAACGCAGCGATGCCAGCTTTTGCAGCGCCATAGTTTGTTTGACCGACGTTGCCATAGATACCCGACACCGATGAAGTGTTGATGATGCGACCGTCTACGGGCTTACCCGCCTTGTGCTGATCGCGCCAATATGCGGCAGCGAATCGAGATGGTGCAAACGTGCCCTTGAGGTGCACTTTGATAACTGCATCCCATTCTTCTTCCGACATGTTGGCCATCATTCGGTCGCGCAAAATACCAGCGTTATTGACCACCGCATGTAGTTCGCCAAACGTGTCGACCGCGGTCTGGATAAGACGCTCTGCGCCAGCCCAAGTAGAAATATCGTCGCCGTTAGCAACAGCACGGCCACCCATGGCCTCGATCTCGTTAACAACACTTTGGGCAGGAGAAATATCGCCAGCCGAGCCGTCAACACCGCCGCCCAAGTCGTTGACAACGACCAGTGCGCCATGCTTGGCAAGACTTAAGGCATGTTCGCGACCGATACCGCGTCCCGAACCAGTGACAACAACTACTCGACCTTCACATAAGCGGCTCATGGGCAACGACTCTAGTCTGAATACCGTGTCTTTTACCAAGTCGAACAACAGTGCTACCGATTTGGTGTGCGATGTTCTTGTTGTCGGAGCAGGGCCAAGCGGTATTGCTGCGGCGCTCGAATTGCAGTCCACAGGACAAACAGTTGTTGTCATTGATAAGGCGTTTTTTCCTCGCGACAAATGCTGCGGTGACGGTTTAACCACTGGCGCGCTTCGCATTTTGGATGAACTGGGTTTCAATCCCCAAACTGTGCCCAATTGGACAGTGTGCAGCGACGTATGGCTGCGCTCACCGAGCGGCAGCGAAATGCAGTTCTCACTTCCCACTCGTGGTCAGTTTGCTGCTATCGCACCACGAATTGAACTTGACAATGCCCTGGTGCAGTTGGCTCGATCAAGAAACATTCGTGTGCTCGAGGGCCACGAATTTGTTTCTGTTCGCGAACAGACATCAAATCACATCACGATCGACATAAGTAATAGCCACAGCAACAACAAGATCGAAACTGTCCAATCAAAGTTTGTGATCGCATCGGATGGTATGTGGTCACCAGTGCGCAAATCGCTTGGCATGTCAACACCCGGTTACCTCGGTGAGTGGCATGCATTTCGTCAATACGCCAACAACGTCACAGGTTCTGCAAAAGACCGCTTGCACGTGTGGTTTGAAAAAGATTTGTTGCCAGGTTATGCATGGTCCTTTCCACTACAAAATGGCCGCGTCAACATCGGATTCGGAATCTTGCGCGGTGGTAAATACTCGGTGCAACAAATGAAAGATCTCTGGCCTGACTTGCTTGCTCGCAAACATATTGCAAACGCGCTTGGATCTGAAGTCGTTATGGAAGACCGACACACCGCGTGGCCAATTCCTGCACGCGTTACATCTGCCCCGCTCTCAAGTGGCCGTGTGCTGTTCATTGGTGACGCCGCATGTGTCACCGATTCACTGACTGGTGAAGGAATCGGACAAGCACTACTTTCTGGACAACTCAGCGCGCAAGCAATCGTCGCAGGCATCGGCCGCGAAGCTTCGATCACTCGAAACAAGTATGAGCAACTCATTAGGCAACACTTCTTTGCAGACCACCGCATGTCTATGACTCTTGGCTCAGTATTGAAATCTTCGCTTGGCGCACGCGCAGCACTTCGTATTGCCAACCTCACACCATGGACACGGCGAAATTTCGTGCGCTGGATGTTTGAAGACGAACCTCGGGCAGCGATTTTTACCCCGTCCCGATGGCACCGTAATTTCTTGCGTCGTGACGGCGCCTATGTAACTCAAGATCAAACCAAGTAAGTTGGAACGCATGCGAACCCGCCTCACCGAACTTCTCGATATTGAGTTTCCGGTCATGCTTGCAGGCATGGGTGGTGTCAGTTACCACCATCTCGTGGCAGCTGTTTCAGAGGCAGGCGGCCTTGGAACCCTGGGTGCGAGCACCATGCAGGACGGCGAATTGGCTCAAGAAATTGAAGGCGTGAAAAGCCTGACCAAAAAACCATTTGGTGTCGACTTGTTGACCGCACTTCCACACACACTTGAGCGCGATGTTGACCTCATTATCAAGAGTGGTGCACGGGTTTTCGTTGCAGGTCTCGGAGTGCCACGCGACATCATTGAGCGTCTGCACAGCCACGGCGTAATTGTCGGATCAATGTGTGGAAAGGTTCGACACGCAATTGCTGCTGTTGAAAGTGGTTGCGACTTTGTGGTTGCACAAGGCACCGAAGGTGGTGGCCACACGGGCACCGTTGCCACCATGGCACTTGTTCCACAAGTTGTAGATGCCGTTGGCAAAAAAGTAGTTGTAGTTGCTGCAGGTGGTTTATACGACGGTCGTGGCCTCGCTGCATCATTAGCGCTTGGTGCCGACGGCGTCTGGGTAGGCACACGCTTTATCGCAACACCAGAAGCCCGCGCAGTTGACGGCTACAAAGAAAAACTGATTGCCACTGGCGAAGACGGCACCGTCATCACGCGCAGTTACACAGGCAAGACATGTCGCGTCGTGCGCAATGAGTGGACAAACGATTTCGAAAAGCATCCAGAAACACTCCTGCCATTTCCGCAACAAGCGATCGCTTCAATGCAGGCCGGCGTGAATCACCTTGGCTATCCGGTTGGCACAAAAGTTGATGTGGAGCGCGAGTTCATGCCTGCGGGCCAAGGCATCGGAGCAATTAACGAACTTGTTGCGGCTGGAGACTTGGTGCGCAGCATGGTGGCAGAGGCCAAGCAAACGCTCGACCGCATTCAAGCACTGCGCAAGTAAACATCTTCTGATGGGAGTACTTCGCTCTAACGCCAGTGTGCGCAATTTATTCCTTGCGCAGAATGTTTCGGTTATGGGTGATTACTTCACTTATGTGGCCCTAGTCGGATTGATCAAGGAAGCCACCGACTCCACATTCCTGGTATCGCTGGTGTACGCCGCATATGTGTTGCCGTCGTTTTTCTTTTCACCTATTGCTGGTCCAATTGTCGACAAATTTGATCGACGCAAGATCATTGTCGTTGTTTCTGCATTACAAGCCATATTTGGTATTGGATTCTTGCTCTCAAATGCAGATCGCATTTGGCTTGCTCTCCTAACGCAAATAGTGATCTCTTCGCTTGCTGTCATCACACTTCCTGCATTTGGTTCCGCACTGCCCAACATTGTTCATAACGATGAAGAACTCCGGCAAGCTAACGCATTATTTGGATCCAGCTGGGGCGCATCCGTATTTATTGGTTCTGCCCTCGGCGGTCTCTTTGCAGCAACCTTCGGCAGAACTGCAACATTTGTTGCCGACATTGCAACATTTGCCGTGTGTGCGGGGCTAGTTGCATTGATCAAGATTCCGATGCAGGAACGCAAGGCCGATGCCAAGCGCGAACCAGTTCGCCCCATTGCAGACATGCGCGAGGCATTCCATTACGCCAAAGAAAACAACGTGATCTTTGCTCTCATGGCTTCTAAAACCACCCAAGCCGTAGGAGCAGGCGCAGTCAGCCAGCTTGCAGTGCTGGCAATTGATGCTTTTAATACTGGAGACGGCGGCAGCGGACTGCTTCTTGCTGCACGTGGCTTTGGAGCTGCAATTGGTCCATTCGTTTTCATGCGCTTCGCACGCAACAACATGCCGCGACTGTTGCTGTTGTGTGGAGTTGGTGGCGTGATGTGGAGCATTTTCTATCTTGCTGCTTCATCAAGCCCATCATTGTGGCTCGCAGCCCTTTCCATTGGCGTGGCCCACATAGGAGGCGGTGCAATTTGGACAATGGCAAGTTACGGATTGCAAACCAGCACCGAAGACCACATTCGAGGTCGAGTGTTGGCTGGCGACATGGGCTTTGCAATGCTTGTTACTGGACTCAGCAGCATTGGAACAGGAATTCTTGGCGAAATATTGCCTATTCGCATTGCCATAGCAATTGTTGCGGGAATTTCGGGACTGTGTTCGCTCTCGTACTTGCTAGGAACGATTGGTCTTAGAAAGCGTCTGCGCAGCGAGATGCAGCAGCAATCAAACTAGATGCAC
>JBIKID010000003.1:0-51539 GCA_044361815.1 Ilumatobacteraceae bacterium
GGGAATTAAAGCCCGTAAGACTTATCTGATCTGCAGCATCTGTTGCCCTGATAGCTGAGGCGAAATCTTCTTGCAAGTTCGCCACAACTAATCGTTACTTAATACGCGTAAAACGTGAGCAACTAAGCCTTCTGCGTCGAGGCCCATTTGACGAAGGATCACCTGAGGTTTGGCTGTTGGGACAAACGTTGTAGGCACGCCCAGCATATGAACAATGGGGCGTTTATGCCCTGAAGAAGTCCGGCTTTCGTCGTTGATTGTGCTTTCGATGCTCATACCGATACCACCGTCTCGAATGCCATCTTCGGCAGTGATGACAATGTCATGTTGCATCGCATCCGCGATCATTGTTGGGTCAAGCGGGGCACAGGAGCGCACGTCCCACACCGTGAGATCAATATTGCTGGCCTTGAGTGTCTCGGCAGCCTCGAGTGCTGCACCAACGAGCTTGCCAATGGCCAAAATGCATACGCGCTTGGTTGTGCCATCGACAAGTTTGCGTGCCTGAAGGCCTGAGCCGATGTCGTTTTCAGCAACATTGCGGGCCAAGCCCTTTGGGTAGCGAATAGCAACCGGGCCGGTATCGGCGAGCGAAATGGCGTCGCTCAACATCTGTTGTAAATCTTGAGTGCTCGACGGTGCGAGCACACGCATGCCGGGAACCTTGGAAAGCAGCGCCATGTCGTAAACACCATGGTGGCTCGGGCCGTCATCACCCGTGATGCCCGCGCGATCGAGACAGAAAACAACTGGCAAGCGATGCATCGCAACGTCGTAGACAACTTGGTCCCACGCGCGATTCAAGAATGTTGAGTACAGCGCAACGACTGGGCGCATGCCACCCATGGCCATGCCAGCTGCCGCAGTGACCGCATGTTGCTCGGCGATGCCGACATCGAAGAAACGATCTGGAAAATGTTCTTGAAACTGAATGAGACCTGTTGGCCCGGGCATTGCAGCCGTGATTGCAACAATGCGCGGATCTTGCTCGGCAAGTTTGACAATGGTGTCGGCAAATGCTTCGGTGTAACCAGTAGGCACTGATTTTGGCGGACCATTGATTGGATCAAACACCGGTGCGTCGTGCAAATGTTTTTCGTCGTCATCTTCGGCGGGCGAGTAGCCACGACCCTTTTCGGTGATCACATGAATGACGACTGGACCTTCTTCGACGCGTTGCTCGGCCGCAGAAAACGCGTGTTCCATTGCTTCGATGTCGTGGCCGTCAATTGGGCCGATGTAGCGAACACCGAGCGCTTCAAAAAATGCAGGAGGTTGTAAAAACTCTCGGATACCAGCTTTGAATGCTTCCATTCCTCGTTCAGCCTGTGTGCCGATGAGAGGGATGTTTTTGAGAAATTTTTCGATCTTGCGTTGGCGCCGCACATACACAGGATTGATGCGAATATCAATAAGTGTTTTAGAAAGCATTCCTGTCTTTCGCTCGCCAGGAGCACCTTGTGAAAGATTTGAAATTGTTGGCGCATAACTACGACCGTTGTCATTGAGCACAATGATGACTCGCTTGCTCGAGTGGCCGAGATTATTGAGCGCCTCGTATGCCATGCCGCCCGTCATCGAGCCGTCACCGATGACGGCAACGATATGGTTTCGATCTGGTGTTTGACCCGCGTCGCGAGCAACAGCAAGACCGTATGCATAACTGAGCACAGTTGATGCATGACTATTTTCAATAAAGTCATGCGCACTTTCTTCACGACTTGGGTATCCAGAGATGCCACCCGCTTGGCGCAATTGGCTAAAGCCCCCGCGCCTGCCCGTAACAATTTTGTGAATGTATGCCTGATGACCCGTGTCCCACAAGATGGCATCACGCGGTGAATCAAAAACGCGGTGCAATGCGAGCGTGAGTTCGACAGCACCCAAGTTGGAACCAAGGTGGCCACCCGTTTCTGAAACTGCAGCAACTACAAAATCACGGATCTCGGCTGCTAGTTGCTCGAGTTCAGCAGTTGTCAAACCTCGTAAATCGCTGGGTTGACGGATGTCTGCAAGAGCCATGGCTCTTCACGCTATCTGACCAACCCGCCGTGCTAATAAGGCGATTTGAGGGTTGTGACTAAAAAGACGGATGCGACGCCATTTGGGCTGCCAGTTTCAGGTCAAGCCTGCGATGGTTCCAATTGTGAAGCTTCGTCCCAATCACATAGCCAACTCCAAGAACAATAAGTCCACCTAAACCATCGAGCCAAAAATGGTTTCCGGTGACAATGATGCAAAACAAGGTCAGCATCGGATAGGAAAACAATGCAATTCGTTGCCATCGCTTTTTGGTAATTGGCCACAATGCAAACACGCACCATGTAGACCAGCCAATGTGCAACGAAGGCATCGCTGCATATTGATTAGATATTTTTGCTGCCGCACCGCTATTGAAATGCAATGGGCCACCATACATTTCAATCGTGTCTGCAAATCCAAAGTTTTGCGCACCGTTGTAGTTGCGCATCTCATGAGGAATACATGCTCCTCCAAATCCGACGTTGTCTTTGGGGCAAGGTGCATCAAGCAATCGGGGTGGCATGAGCGGAAACAAAACAAAACCAATGATTGCCAATCCAGTCATTGCTGCAAGCGTGTTGCGCCACTGACCAAAAACATCTGGTCGGCGTCGAAACAACAGCACAAACACACCGAGCGTCACAAAGAAATGCGCAGTGCCGTAATACGTATTCATGAGCTTGATCAGCCAAATATGCGGCAAGAAGAAATCCTGAATTGATTCTTCGTGGTAAAGACCGAGCGCACGCTCAATGCGAATAACACGCACTGCATTGGTGAATGAATGGAGTGGAACGTCGGCGCCATTGACAAATGCCGAACCAAAGCGGTTTCGGATCAATGTATAAATGGCGTAAAACACAGCGACTATTAACGCCTCTTTCCACCACAGTGTGCGGTGATGGCGTGGCACAGCAACCGCCGATACTGGCTTCGGGCTGTTGGTCACATAAAAATTGTAGGCTGACGACTATGACTAATAATGCGTCTGTAAGCACTAGCGGGAATCTTGTTGAAGCCGATGTAATAGCCAAAGTCTTGGCCAAAGGTCGTGCAACCGGGGCCGAGTTTTCCGAGATCTATATAGAGGACAAGCGCTCCACCTCGGCTGGGCTCGATGACGGCAAAGTCGAGCAGGTCACCAGCGGCCGCGACCGTGGCGCTGGTATTCGCGTCGTTGCTGGGGACACAACTGGGTTCGCCCATACATCCGACTTATCTGAACGTGGGTTGCTTGCGGCTGCCGAAGCTGCAGCAGCTGCAGCACGCCAAGGCGATGGTGGCGTGCACAAGATCGCGTTGCAGCCATTGTTGCGTCACCCAGTTAACACTGTGCGTATTGCACCAAATGATGTGCCCAAAGCCAGCAAAGTTGCGCTGCTTGAGCGAGCCAATAACGCAGCGCGTTCCATTGACGGCGCAATCGTGCAAGTGTCGGCCGCATACGGCGACTCGTTCAAGCGCATTTTGGTTGCCAACAGCGACGGCGTGTTTAGTGCAGATGATCAAGTGCGCACATTGTTTCGTGTGAGCGTGGTGGCAACCGGCGATGCAGGAATGCAAACCGGTTATGACTCGCTTGGTCACACCATTGGTTTTGAAGTGTTTGATGAGAATGATGTTGAAGAGATGGCTATTCGCGCAGCAAAGCAAGCAATCGTAAAATTGCAAGCTCGCCCAGCACCATCGGGTTCACTTCCTGTTGTGATCAAGCAGGGAAGTGGCGGCGTGTTGTTTCACGAAGCATGCGGACACGGTCTTGAAGCAGATCTCGTTGGCAAAGGTGCGAGTGTGTATCGCGGCAAGATGGGCGAACTTGTTGCTTCGCCACTCGTAACACTGATTGACGACGGAACAATGAGTGGCGAGTGGGGCGCAATTGGTATTGATGACGAAGGTCATCCATCGCAGCGCAACGTGTTGATCGAAAACGGCATCTTGACTGACTACATGTGGGACTTTTTGCGAGCACGCAAAGAGAACCGTCGCCAAAGTGGCAACGGTCGTCGACAGAGCTATGCAGACTTGCCAATGGTGCGCATGACCAACACATTTGTCACCAACGGAACCGAAGACCCGGATGACATTGTGCGCGCAACCGAGCACGGTGTGTATGTGGCAAAACTTGGCGGTGGCAGTGTGGACACTGCAAGCGGCGACTTCGTGTTTGGAATGGTCGAGGCATACCTCATCGAAAACGGCGAGATCACTGAACCGCTTCGCGAAAGCAACTTGATCGGCAACGGACCACAGGTGTTGAAAGACATCGATTTGCTCGGCAACGACTTTGCAATGGGTAACCCAGGCATGTGCGGAAAAGATGGTCAGGGTGTGCCGGTGGGCGATGGCCAACCAACGCTGCGTGTAAAGGCAATGACCATTGGTGGAACAGCAGCATGAGCAATGGCTCGAGTAACAGCTCAAGCAATAACGTTCCCGACCTACAAGCAATTGTTGACCGAGTAGTTGCAAAGGCTGGAAAAGGCGAGCAAATTGAGGCCTATGTCAGCCGTGGTGGCGAGACAGCAGTGCGCGTCTACGAAGGCGAAGTAGAGCATTTTGTTTCTGCTCAAAGCGAAGGCATTGGTATTCGCGTAATTAAAGATGGTCGCACTGGCTTTGCCTATGCGGGCACGCTCGATGCCGACGCAATTGCCGAGGTGCTGGCCGATGCACGAGACAACGTGGCGTTTGGAACACCCGATGAATATGCAGGGCTTGCCGAACCAGATGGTGTTGCACAAATTCCTCAAAAGTTTTGGGACGACGAATTGGCTGGCTATGCAACTGCTGACAAGATCTCGCTCACAAAAGAACTCGAAAAACTTACGCTGGGCATGGACTCACGTGTGCGCGTTGAAGAATCCAACTACGACGATGGTTGGGGCGAGGTTGCAGTTGCAACCACCACCGGCATTCGTGAAAGTGGGCGAGGCAACTCGTGTTATGTATCGGTGAGCACGCTTGCCGATGATGGCGACGAGACACAAACCGGTTTTAGTTTTTCGGTAGGTGACTCGCCGAAAGAATTCAATTTGCCAAAAGCCGCGCGTGAAGCTGCAGATCGTGCAACACGTTTGTTGGGTGCTGTTAAACCGCCAAGCAAGCGCACCACAGTGGTACTTGATCCATTTGTGACTTCGCAATTTTTGGGAGTGCTGTCGAGCACGCTCAATGGTGAAAATGTTTCGAAAGGCCGCAGTTTTTTTGCTGACAAACTTGGTGAAACAGTTGCAGACCCACGCATCACTCTTGTTGACGACCCAACTAACTCTCTTGCATACACCGCAACCGATATCGACGGCGAAGGTTTGGCTGCGCGTCGCAATGTGTTGATTGAAAATGGTGTGCTCAAGATGTTTGTGCAGTCGAGTTACAGCGCGCGCCGCACCGGCACAAAGAGCACGGGTAACGCAACACGTGGTGGCTTTGCCGGCACGCCAGGCGTTGGATGTTTGGCAATGCAGTTGCAACCGGGCACGCAGAGTCAAGAAGAGTTGATCAAGGGTGTTGATGACGGCGTATGGATTCAGATGGTGCAGGGTTTGCACAGCGGTGTCAACCCAATCTCTGGCGACTTCTCGACAGGTGCATCGGGCATGATGATCCGCAATGGCGCAGTTGCCGAACCAGTGCGCGAGTTCACTATTGCTTCGACACTGCAGCGCATGTTGCTCGACATCGTGGCTATTGGCGGCGACATCGACTGGTTGCCATCTCGTGCTGTTGGCTTAACACTCGTGATCCGCGACGTGACCATGAGCGGTCAATAGCGAGCGGCCAAAAGCCAGTAAATAACCCTGCAATACCCCTGCTGTAGCATATGTGCTACAGTTCAGAAATGACCGAAGTGCCTTCCCGCGAACTGCGAAATAACACGCGTGACCTCATCACGCGCGCAAACAAAGGAGAAACGATCGTGATCACCGTTGACGGCATACCAATGGCAGAGTTGCAACCTGTTTCCGCAAAGCGTAGGTGGGTGCCGAAAGCAGAGCTAGAGCACATCTTTTTTTCAATTGACCGCGGATTGATTGATGAAATTAACGAAGGGCTTCCGACGATGGCAGAGCTTGATCGACGAGCTGATGCCATGTGGGATGGCGCAAAGTGACGCGCGGGTTGCTCGACACAAATGTTTTTATCTCGCTTGAACTTGGTCGCAGCGTAAATAGCCAGATGATTCCAGACGAACTAGCAATTTCTGTCATCACACTTGCTGAACTCGAATTTGGCGTCTACAGCGCCAGTAATCAACAAATGAGAGCGAAGCGTATGGTGACATTTCGCAAAGTAATGGATTTTGAAGCAATAGACATTACGAGCGATATCGCAAGCATCTGGGCGGCATTGCGAGCCTCGGGTCAGGCAAAAAAATCCAAACTTTCAGAGAACGATGTTTGGATTGCAGCGACTGCAATCAACCAGGGAGTTCCACTCGTGACTCAAGACCGAGCGTTCGCGAGCATTTCAGACCTTGAAACCATCTTTGTTTAATACGATCCACTAAACCTGTACTCATGCCAATTCTTCACGCAATCATCCTTGGATTGGTGCAGGGGCTGTCCGAATTTTTGCCCATCTCGTCAAGCGGTCACTTGGCGTTGGTGCCCTGGTTGTTTGGATGGAATGACTTTGGCGATTTGGCCAATGGTGCAGCAGTAGAAAAAGCATTCGATACCTCACTGCATTTGGGCACATTGCTTGCAGTGTTGTTTTACTTGCGCCAAGAGCTCGTTGGTTATGTGCGGGAAGGTGTGCGCTTGATCGTTACACCAAAACGCGCAGACAAACAGATGGGCCGAAGGGCATGGCTTTTTGTTGCATCAGCGATTCCTGCTGGAATTGCCGGCGCAATCGGCGAAGAGTGGGTGACCGACAAACTCGGTTCACCAGTAATGATTGCTATTTCGTTGATCGTGTTTGGTCTTGTGTTGTTGTGGGCCGACCGTTTGGCCGGCGAGCGCACAGAAAGCTCGTTTACTACTCGTGATGCAATGCTGATTGGTCTAGCCCAAGTACTCGCTCTCAATCCAGGCACTTCGCGCTCTGGAATCACCATTACTGCAGCACGCAAGTTTGGTTTTTCTCGCGATGCCGCTGCGCGAGTGAGTTTTTTGATGAGTGTGCCTGTGATTGGTGGAGCAGTGTTGTTTAAGTTGGCAAAACTTGCCAATGACGGCATACCGGAGGGCTTGCTTACACCGATGATCGTTGGCATTGTTGCTGCAGGAATCTCTGGTTGGGTAGCCATGTGGGGCATGATACGCATGTTGCGCAGCCGCAACTTCAATGGATTCGTTATCTATCGAGTAACTATTGGTGTAGGTGTGTTGTTGCTCGCTGCCAGTTCAATTCGCTAGACAAGTTCGCTAACTCGATACCGCCAACGTTGCGTCGCCAATTGCTGCGGCACTTGCGACTGCTGCAGATAATTCTGCTGGCACAGCAACTATGACGCCTACGACTTCACCAATTACTGCGCCAGTTGTGTTTTCCATCAGGCTCAACACGAGTGCATTCGCAGCAAGCACTACGCCATTGGCGATGATGTCGACATGATCGCCAACTTGCATCGGCGGTAGCGCTGCAGGTGGCACGATAGCCACAGATCGAAAACCAGTGGGAAGTAGCAACTGTTGAGATGCGGTTGTGCTGGTGTTGGTAGTGGTGAGTAATTCTCCAATTGAAATTGATTGTTGTGCAACTAAATCAAATTGCACATCGTGCAACGCGGTTGGGGCAACTGCAGAGCGGGGAAGTGTGTGCAGACTGAAGAGTTGATCGGTGATGATGTCGCCTGGCTTGATACTTCTTGTTGCAATGAGCACTGGCGTGGTTGAACCGAGTGAAGCAGTTGCTGATTGCATGCGCGACAACGTCACAAAAAATGTCAACCCTGCACAACACACAAGACCAGCAATGACTTGTTGCCGACGATGATTGTTGCGACACAACGCCAAGTAGTTTGCAGCGCTCATTTGGCGTATTCGCACAATGGTGGGAGCGAGCGCGGTTATGAATTTGCGCAGCGATGCCGGGACGAGTTTGTTTTTCATACATTGTTGTGTGCGCGAGGCACACAAAAAATGCGGGGAAATAAAGCTGTCTTACGAGGCTGGCGTGCTGGCTGGTGCTGCAGGAGTTGCGGCTGGCGCTGCTGCTGGGGCAGCAGTTGTGCTTTCGGAAGACGCTGGAGTGGACGAGCTTGTCGACGAGGTAGACGCTGTGGTTGTGCTGCTCGAAGTCGATTTGCTGTCGGTCTTGTAGAAGCCACCGCCCTTAAATGAAACGCCAACAGGGGTGAACACCTTTTTGACCGGCTTTACGACGCCATCTTGGGGATGAGCCAACTCGGTCAATGGGTCATCAGTGAAAGCCTGATAGACCTCAATCGTCTCACCAGAATCAATGAATTTGTAGACATACGTTGGCATCAGGTCAACAATTCTAGGATGCAAGGGTGGCAATGCACACCGCTGTTATCCCCGCTGCTGGGTTGGGGACCAGATTTCTGCCTGCGACCAAGGCGGTGCCAAAAGAATTGATGCCCATCTTTGACACGCCTGCTCTGCAACTCGTGATGGATGAAGCGATTGGTGCCGGATGTGACCACATCGTTGTGGTGTCAAACAAAGCCAAGAGTGGCATCGAGGCGTACTTGGTGCCTTCGCCCGACGTGGTCAAACGAGTGCGCGACAGTGGCCGCACTGAATTGGCGGATCGACTTTCACTTATCGGCACCGATGTCAAGATCACCGTTGCGTATCAAGATGCCCCACGTGGGCTCGGGCATGCAGTTGCGTGCGCGCGTCAAGCAGTTGGTAACGAATCATTTGCGGTGTTGTTGCCCGACGAATTAATGGGCGATGCCTCGTTGCTGACACAGATGTGGAAGATGCACGATGCAGGTAGCAAGCATGTGGTGGGTCTTAAGCAAGTGCCGATGAGTGACGTGAGCGCATACGGTTGCGTAAGGACCACTGGTGCACCTGACAAAGACGGTGTTGTCACTGTTACTGGTGTTGTAGAAAAACCTGCGATCACTGAAGCACCAAGTGATCTCATTTTGATCGGTCGTTATGTTTTGGGTGCCGACATGTTTGACATGCTCGACACACTTTCGCCTGCCAAGGGTGGCGAGATTTTGCTGACCGATGCATTGTTGATGGCAGCAACTGCAGGCAACCTATTGGGTGTGGTGAGCAATATTGATCGCTACGACACTGGCACGCCGATGGGCTGGCTACAAGCAGTGATTGAGATTGCGTTAAAACGCAAAGATGTTGGTGCTGAACTCTCCACATGGTTGGAAGGAAGATTCAAATGAGCAAAATACAAGCAACGATTAAGCCAAAAGATGTTGGCATGTCGAAAGACCGACTCAAGCGCATTGACGAACACTTTCAGGAATATGTAGATGATGGCAGGTTGCCTGGCTACACCGTCACAGTTGCTCGCTACGGACAACTCGCGCATGTGAGCACCTATGGCATGCGCGACATGGAAAACAAATTGCCAACCGAACTTGACACCATGTATCGAATTGCGTCGATGACCAAACCAATTACATCAATTGCTTGCATGATGTTGGTCGAAGAAGGCAAATTGCAACTGACAGATCCGGTGAGTCAATTCATTCCTAAATTTCGCCATACCAAGGTGTATGAGAGCGGTACTGCGGAGAACCCAGTGCTTGTGCCAATGAAGGAGCCAATGCGAGTTTGGCACCTGCTCTCGCATACTTCTGGCCTTACGTATGCGCATAATTATTCGCATGTCGTAGACGAGATGTATCGCAATGCTGGTTTTGGTCTGGTGTCTCATGGCGAGGAAACACTCGAACAGATATGCGACCGCGTGGCAGACATGCCGCTTGTTTTTGAGCCTGGCTCATCGTGGATCTATGGCGTGTCGACTGACGTGTTGGGTCGCGTTGTCGAAATTGCATCAGGAATGTCACTGAACGACTTTTTCCAAACGCGCATCTTGCAACCGTTGAAAATGCAGGACACGAGTTTTTGGGTGCCGAAAGAAAAACTGTCACGTTTGGCTGCGGTGTACACGCCGGATGAAACTGGATTAAAGGCAGTGCGCTTGCCGTCGATGGAAGAGTCGGTGCTGACCAAGCCATCAGCCTTTTCTGGCGGCGGCGGGTTGGTTTCAACCGCGTATGACTACTGGCGATTTTTGCAGATGCTCGAAAATGGTGGCGAACTTGATGGTGTTCGATTGATCTCGCCAACAACTCTTGACCTGATGACGAAGAACCATTTGCCGAATAATCAAGACGTCTCACAATTTGGTCGTGTTGTTGGCGAAGAAGTGTTTTATGACGGCCTCGGTTTTGGGCTTGGCTTTGCCGTGGTGATTGATCAGGCAAAAACACGCGTTGCATGTTCAGATGGCACATTTAGTTGGGGTGGAATATTCAGCACCGCATTTTGGATTGACCCTGTCGAAGAAATCACTGCAACTTTTTATACACAGTTGATACCTTCAACGATTTATCCGATTCGCCCATTTCTACGCAGCATGGTGTACGGCGCAATTATCGAATAGTAGTAGTCAGTCGGCGCGAGAGAATGCGCCAGGTTCATCAATCACAAAACCAAAATCGTCAACACTTACTTCAACAGTTTTGTTTTGTAGCAGGCTGATGTATTGCCAGCGATGAGTGTCGATCCGCGTATACATCTGTGGCACCACAGTGACGCCAAGTGTTTCGGTGTCGATTGTGATCACGTTTTGAGTCGATGAATGCCCAACATGCAGCGGCAGTCTGTGAATCAGTATCGAGTTGGTAAATGGTGTGCCTGGCAAATCGATGTCGATACAGCCGTCCAGCTCGGTGCGATGGTCGCCGTTCATTTCGCCCCATCTGCCATGGCCATCGGTCGCAAGCCACAAGTCGGGATCTTCCATGTCGCGAAACAATAAAAACTGTTGCACGACCCACATTGCCGACATGCGGATAACGAAGTGGGCATTTTCGGATCCCAGTACTCCATTGGCCGTCCACCCCTCGTTTTCCCACAGCAAGTCGACGTGACTCGAGTGAGGTTCGTCAGCGTGTGTCCACGCTGCACGGTGACCAGAGGCACTTAGGGCCAAGTAATTTTCCATAGTGGTTGCGCAAGAACTCTCTAAGTGATGGTATTTGTTGGATTAAAAATCTTATATACACATATACCGAATAGTAAGAAACTAAAGTTACACCGTGGCTGCAAAAACCCTGACCGGAATGGACTGGCTTACTCGCCGTATGGCCGAGCTTGAGCTCAACAGTCTCGAGGAGACAGCTGAACGCTGCAATCTCAACCGAGGAAACCTCTATCGCTACTTCAAGTTTGAGACCCGTCCATCTATCGATGTGATCCCAGCGTTGTGCGAAGGCCTTGAGACATCTCCGCTAGAGATACTTACAGCTTTGGGAATTCAGACCCCAAACAAACGTTGACAAATTTGCAATAGTGGGGACGGATCACGACTCCGTTGTCGGTTTGTTCAAAGGTACGAGGAAAGATACTGCTTCCAAATAAGTTTGTCAGTTGGTTGCGAACGGCGTCTGCGATTAGTTCTTGATTGGCATTGATTGCCAACTCGAGTGAGTCGGTGCTAGCGATACTCAGCTCGAACACACCATTAGCGAGCACAGACAAGACAGGTTTGACCTGATCATCAGTGATTCTTATCTGGATCATGAATGCCCCCACGCATCAGTGTTGCTTATAAGCAACGATTAGATAGTACATGAAGGGTGTCACAAGGTGCGGAAGTTAAGCAATGGGGAATTGAGACTCCTGGGTACTCGGGGGGGGTAGTCGGTCGACCCAAGTCTGTCTCATAACCCTTTTCCTGCATAGTACTTGCTGTTGCTAATAAACAACGCTAGTGTTGCTAATACACAACACGGTCAAGTAGGCCTTGAACCAAAGGGGTAATACATGAAAGCTACGCATAGTCCATTACGAGGTAAATCGATTGTAAGAATTTTCGGATCAATCGTCCTTGTGAGCACGTTTGCTATTTCCGGACCTGTTGCCGCAGTAGCAGCAGTGGTGAGTCCGATTTCGTCTGATTCTGAAATTACGATCGAAGAAAATACTTCCGCTGTTGTAGACGTTGACGCAGCAAACGCGACGCTCTTTGAGATCGTAACCAACCCAGCAACAAGTCCGGACTCTGCGCTGTTTGCGATTGATTCGGCATCTGGCGTGTTGACATTTATCGATGCGCCTGACTACGAAACACCGCTGGATGGCTTGGGCGACAACATCTACTTGGTGAAAGTTAGGGCCTCTGATAATGCATCAATGCAGTATCAGACGATCTCTGTAACGGTGACCGATGTGCTCGCAACTCCTGTATATCTCTCGACCGCGAGCGCAAACTTTGCCGAAAATACGTCTATTGCAACTGTTGCAAAAGATGTGAATGCAAGTGACGCTGATGCTGCTCCTGCCGTCACGTATTCGATTGTTGCTGTGGGTGATGATGCTTTGAGCTTGGACTCGGCAAGTTTTGCAATTGACCCAACTACGGGTGAGTTGACTTTCTTGGCTTCACCAGACTTTGAACTTCCGACTGACTCAGATGCAAACAACACGTATGTGGTCGTGGTGCGAGTTTCGGATGGAATAAGTGTTGATGTTGATCAAACAATCACGATCACAGTGACAGATACGAATGACCACAACCCAGCAATTGGGTCGACAGCTACAGCGAACTTTGCTGAAAATACTTCGATTGCAACTACCGCAAAAGACGTGAACGCAACTGATGCTGATGCAATTGACACCGTGACTTATTCGATTGTTGCTGTGGGTGATGATGCTTTGAGCTTGGACTCAGGGAGTTTTGCGATTAGTTCGACAACTGGTGTGTTGACTTTCTTGGTTTCACCAAACTTTGAAGTACCGACTGACTCAGACACAAACAACACGTATGTGGTTGTGGTGCGAGTTTCGGATGGAACAAATGATGTGGATCAAACAGTCACCATCACGGTGACCGATACAACAGATGTTCCGGTGATCGGATCTACTGCCACGGCGAACTTTGCTGAAAATACGTCAATTGCAACTGTTGCAAAAGACGTGAATGCAACTGATGCTGATGTAATTGACTCTCTGGTGTATTCGATTGTTGCTGTGGGTGATGATGCTTTAAGCCTGGACTCGGCGAGTTTTGCTATCGACTCAGATTCTGGTGAGTTGACATTCTTGGCTTCACCAGACTTTGAACTTCCGACTGACTCAGACACAAACAACACGTACGTGGTTGTGGTGCGAGTTTCGGATGGAACAAATGATGTCGATCAAACAGTCACCATTACAGTTACACCGGCGAATGATCACAGCCCAGTGATTGGATCAACTGATTCAGCGAACTTTGCTGAAAATACTTCGATTGCAACTACCGCAAAAGATGTGAACGCAACTGATGCTGATGCAGCTGACACGTTGACTTATTCAATTGTTGCTGTGGGTGATGATGCTTTGAGTCTGGACTCAGGAAGTTTTGCGATTAGTTCGACAACTGGTGTGTTGACTTTCTTGGTTTCACCAGACTTTGAAGTACCGACTGACTCAGACACAAACAATACGTATGTGGTTGTGGTGCGAGTTTCGGATGGAACAAATGATGTCGATCAAACAGTCACCATCACTGTCACAAATGTGAATGAGGCACCAACAATAACTTCTTCGCGAAGCCTGTTTGCTGCTGAAAATGGATCCGCTGTAGGAATTTTGATTGGTACTGACCAAGATGCTGGTGCCACTCAAAGCTGGTCAATTAGTGGAGGTGCAGATCGAGCCAAATTCACCATCAATCCTGTTACTGGTCGATTGTCTTTGACTGGTTTTCAAGACTTTGAAAATCCTATTGACGCTGATTTTGATGGTGTCTTTTTGGTGCAGGTTCGATTGACCGACGGAACAAATATTGATGCGGCGAATTTCCAAGTGACCATCACTGATCTGGTTGAGGGACCAGCCCTGAATGGTACGAACGGCACTGATGGTACGAATGGTACGAATGGTACGAATGGCACTGATGGCACGAATGGTACGAATGGTACGAACGGCACTGATGGTACCAATGGAGCTGATGGCGCGAAGGGTGCTACTGGTGCTGCTGGTGCTGCTGGTGCTGCTGGTACACAGGGTCCTGCCGGTGCTGTTGGTCCACAAGGTCCTGCTGGTGATGTGGTCTTAGTGTTTGAATACAAAGTTGGCAGCCAAAGTTTGTCAAAATTGTCTGTGCGCAAGATCAAGACTCTAAATGAATTCAAATTGGCAACAAGCGTCAAGATAGTTGCGTATCGCAAAGCCGGAACTTCTGTCAAAGATTCAGTGGTTCAAGCTAAAGCAATGGCAGCACAGATTCGGTTGAGTTATCCGACCATGAAAGTCACGGTCAGTCCTTCGCCTAGCCAATTGAAAGCATGTAAGCCAGTTGGCAATCAGTGCATGTCGGTTGTACTTTCTAAATAACTTGACTGGTGTTTGTGGGCGCTTCAGCGCCCACAAACACCTCATGGTTTTGGCGGTACCGTAGCGAGATAATGATCGCTATTCACGAGGCTCAAAAAATAGTGCTTGATGCATGCGCGGTACTTGCACCAGTTGCCACGTCGTGTGAGCAGATGTCGGGCAGAGTGCTGGCACAGGATGTGGTGGCGCCCGAGAATGTGCCACCTTTTGCCAACTCGGCTGTTGACGGCTACGCGGTGCGCACTGCCGATACGCAATCGGTTCCAACCGAGCTTTTGGTTGTGGACACAGTTGCGGCGGGTGCCGAACCAAAGATTGCGGTGATGGCCGGCCAGGCAATACGGATTATGACTGGTGCGCCAATGCCGCAGGGCGCAGATGCAGTGGTGATGGTTGAAGACACACAGGGTGTTGGTGATGATCGCGTGTCGATTGGTAAAGCAGCAAAGTTGTATGACGCAATTCGCGACGCAGGTAGTGACGTAAACAAGGGTGACACCGTATTTGTGGCTGGCACTGTGCTCAATGCAGCTGGTGCTGGAGTATTGGCGAGTGTGAATGCACGAACAGTAAAGGCATACCCGCGCGCACGTGTTGCGTTGTTGTCGACTGGTGACGAATTGGTGACTGATGGATCGCCGCTCAAGATTGGGCAGATTCGTGAAAGCAACTTGACGATGCTTGATGCGATGATTGCTGCTTCGGAGTGCAAAGTGATCAACCTTGGAATTGTTAAAGATGACGAAGCACTGCTTGAGCGAGTGTTGCTCGACGTAATTGAGCGATGCGATGCAATCGTGACAAGTGGTGGCGTGAGCATGGGCGACTTTGACGTTGTGAAAGCCGTGCTCTCGCGCATTGCAAAGATGCAGTGGATGCAACTTGCGATTAAGCCTGCAAAACCGTTTGCGTTTGGACAACTTCAAGCATCCGATGGTCGAGTGGTGCCAATTTTTGGATTGCCAGGCAACCCAGTTTCTTCGATGATCAGTTTTGAGTTGCTTGCAAGGCCTGCGCTGCGCAAAATGATGGGGCATACGCGCGACTTGTTGCGCCCAACTGTCAAAGCGATTTTGGATGCGCCGATTAAGCGCAAGCTAGACGGCAAAGTGCACTATGTGCGGGTGTTTGGCGGCTTTGAAAGTGATGGTCGATTGCACGTGCGCGACACCGGCCCACAAGGCAGCCACCAGCTTGCGTCAACTGCTCTTGCCAACGGCCTCGCATACGTGCCAGACAGCACGGGCATTGAGGCTGGCGCTGAAGTCGATGTCTATGTCATCGGCAATTTGCTGGGCTAGCGCTTTGCCGCATGCCCGTAGGCTGTTGCAATGGAATTGATCGATCCATTTGGACGCACTGTGCGCGACTTGCGCATCTCGATTACCGATCGCTGCAACTTTCGCTGCACCTACTGCATGCCTGCAGAGGGCATGAAATGGTTGCCCCGCACCGAAGTGCTCTCCTATGAAGAACTGCATCGCCTCGCATCTATCTGTGTAAACCACTTTGATGTCGACGGCATTCGCCTCACCGGTGGCGAGCCAACAATGCGTGCACACTTGCCCGTATTGGTGCAAAAACTTGCAGGGTTGATCGTGCCTGCATCTGCCAACTCGCCTCGCGCAGGAAAACCAATCGATCTTGCAATCACCACCAATGGCGCAACACTGCGACTTATTGCCCAAGAGCTGCGCGAAGCCGGGCTTGAGCGCATCAATATCTCGATTGACACGCTGAAGCGCGAACGCTTTTACGAGATGACCCGACGTGACGAACTCGAGCATGTGCTCGACGGTATTGATGCTGCGATTGCCGCGGGGTTTTCACCAGTCAAGCTCAATGCAGTTGTGCAACGCGGCATTAACGATGACGAGATTGTTGACCTGGCAACTTATGGTCGCAACAAGGGCATTGAAGTTCGTTTTATTGAGTTCATGCCACTCGATGCGCAGGGCACATGGGAAAACAATCAAGTTGTTGGTCAAGACGAGATCGTTGCCGCGATTGCTGCTGTGTATCCGCTCGAGCTGATGCCTGCTCGTGGTGCCGCACCCGCCGACCGTTGGCGCTACCTCGATGGCAAGGGCACAGTTGGTGTTATTCCGTCAGTGACCAAACCATTTTGCGGCGACTGCGACAGAGTGCGTCTTACTGCAGACGGCCAATTTAGAACATGCCTGTTTTCAACCAATGAGTTTGATCTGCGTGCAATGTTGCGTGAAGGTGCAAGCGATGATGCCATTGCGGCAGAGATCAAACGCGCAGTTGGCACCAAGTGGGCGGGGCACAACATCGGTAACGTGACGTTTGTGCGTCCGCGACGTTCAATGAGCCAGATAGGTGGTTAATCATGTCTGATTTACAGTTTTCACATTTAGATCCAGCAGGCAACGCCCGCATGGTCGACGTCACGCCAAAAGAGGCCACGCACCGTCGTGCGGTTGCGCGTTGCAAGGTGTTTATGAAGCCCGAGACAACCGCAGCGATTGCCAATCGTGAGGTGAAGAAGGGTGACGTCATTGCGGTCGCTCGTGTCGCTGGTATTCAAGCCGCAAAGCGCACAAGCGACATGATTCCGCTGTGTCATCCACTGCTCATCGGTGCGGTGCACATCAATTTTGAAATTGCTGACGACTTCATTGCTATCGAAGCTCAAGTGGACACGGTTGATCGCACGGGGGTTGAGATGGAAGCCCTCCATGCATGCAGCGTTGCTGCCTTGACCATCTATGACATGTGCAAGAGCGCCGATAGGGCCATGGTGATCGGTGAGTTGACTCTGTGGGAAAAGTCAGGTGGCCGTCAGGGGCTCTACCGCAGGGAAGACCAGCAAAACCAATAAACATAAGGGTTTTGTTTGAAGTGGCAGATCAAATTACCCCATTGTTGTCCTATTTGTAGCCATTCTGTAATACACTCAATCCACTCATGAGCAAATTGATTTTGATCATCGTCGGCGCCGCATGGCTCGCAGTTCTCTTGCCTCCAATGGTTCGAGCCAAATTGCACGGCAGCCCATCCAACTCGGTGAGCAATTTCCGTCGTCAGTTGAACTCACTCGAGTCTTCGGGTGGCCGCAGCCAGCAGGGTCAGTTGCGCAACATGGCACGCCCACTTGCACCGTCGCAGCAGTACCGCAGTGCAGCCGCACGCACTTCTCGCCCACAACAGGGTGCCCTCAGCAACATCACGGGCGCATTGATTCGTCCGGAGGGTGTGCGTCATCACCGTGCGCCAGCAATGTTGACTCCGCAGGCAATGGTGCGCCAGCGCCGCCAAAACTTGGTGGTTGGCTTGGCAGTTGCTACTGCTATCTCGTTGTTCCTAGCATTCACGACCGGGTCGAGCGCGTTTGTCTACCTCTTTACGGTCAGCCTGCTGGCCTTGGTTGGTTACTGCTACGTGTTGGTGCAATTACGCATCAAGCGCGAAAACGAGCGGTACCTGCGCCAGTTTCGACGCGTTGCCTAAAGCCGCTGCCCGCTAGGGTTTGCTTGCAAACAGGGGCTGTAGCTCAGTTGGCAGAGCGGTACGTTCGCAATGTACAGGCCAGGGGTTCAATTCCCCTCAGCTCCACGCCAACGGCGACATAACACGAACAGGGGAACAACAAGTGACACTCAGTTGGACAGAAGCAAATGCAGCAGTAACTGCACCTGGACAGATTTTTGAACTCATCGATGCTGAAGTGATGGGCGTCAAGACACAGATTTTTAAGAATGCACCACCGCACCTCGGATTAGTTTTTGCTGGAGCACGTGGCCACGGGGACAAAACATTTTTGGTCTATGAAGGTGAAACATGGTCGTTTACAAAAACGATGGATCATGTTGATGCACTTGCATCGCTTCTCGTAAATACATACGGCGTGAAAAAAGGCGACCGTGTAGCAGTTGCGATGCGTAACTATCCAGAATGGGTCATTTCATTTGCTGCAATTATTTCGGCAGGCGCAGTCAACGTGTCAATGAACTCGTGGTGGACAGAAGACGAGATGAACTTTGCTCTTGAAGACTCTGGCGCGACCGTGTACATCTGTGACGAAGAGCGCTATGCAGTTGGTGCAGCAACGTGTGCGAAGCACGGAATCAAAGTGCTTGTAGTGCGTACCGACAAAGCAATGCCTGCAGGCGTCGACAAGTGGGAAGACGTATTGCCACTTGGTGCCGCACATCCTGGCGCAGAGATTGATCCAGATGATGACGCAACCATTTTGTACACATCGGGAACAACTGGCCGACCAAAGGGTGCAGTGTCGACACACCGCGCGATCGTGTCATCGTTGATGGCGTTTTCCTCGCGTAATTCCGTGCTCACGCTGGCAGGAACAAAACTTAAAGAAGTAACTGGTCCAGAAATTCCAACATCATTTATTTTGATTGTGCCCCTGTTTCACGTAACAGGTTGTGTGCCTGTGATGATGAGCTGCTTTATTGCCGGCCTCAAACTTGCAATCATGTACAAATGGGATGCCGAGAAGGCTCTCGAAATGATTGAGCGTGAGCAGATCACCAACTTTGTTGGTGTGCCAACGCAAAGTTGGGACTTGGTCAACTCGCCAGCCTTTGACAAGTACAACACATCGAGCCTTCGTGCTGTGGGTGGTGGTGGAGCACCATCCCCAACAAGCCTCGTGGGCAAGGTCAATGACAAAGTGAAGAACGGAAGCCCGCAATTGGGTTACGGCATGACCGAGACCAATGCATTTGGTCCTGGCATCACTGGTTCTGACTACTTGGCCCACCCAACTTCAACAGGCCGTGCTGTGTTGCCAATGCGCGTCGAAATTCGCGACGAAAATCTCAACCCAGTGCCAGTCGGCAAGTCTGGTGAGATCTGGTTCTCGGGTCCAATGTTGATTCGTGGCTACTGGAACCGTCCTGATGCAACAAAGGAAACAATCGTTGACGGCTGGTTGCGCTCGGGTGACTTGGGTCGTCTTGATGAAGAGGGTTTTGTCTACGTTGAGGATCGCGTGAAGGACATGATTCTTCGTGCGGGCGAAAACATTTATGGTGCCGAAGTTGAAAGCGCCATTTATGAGCACCCTGCAATTCACGAAGCCGCAGTATTTGGCGTGCCACATGAGCGACTTGGAGAAGAAGTTGCTGTTGCGATTTATCCAAACGACAACATGACAATTACTGCCGATGATCTGTGGGCATTTCTTGATAACAAGATTGCCAAGTTCAAGATTCCTACACAGGTTGTGATCATTAATGAGCCTTTGCCGCGTAACGCTGCAGGCAAGTTTTTGAAGCGCGACTTGCAACAGCAGATCGTTAAAGGAACCCTCGTTCCTACAAAACGATAGTTATTGCTCTTCGGGCGGCCGAATGTGCCGAAACTGGGCGAGTAGCATCACGTCATAGATGATCTTGAGCACTGCAGATACAAGTAGTGGCCATCCAAAATCGGAATGATCGAGCATCCAACCTGCAGCAATTGGTGGGAGTGCAGATGCGAGACTTCGTGGAACATTGGTGATACTGGCTGCCGCTGCGCGCTCTTCTGGCTTCACAACTGCCATGACATAACTCTGTCGTGCCGGCACATCCATTTGTGCAAGTAGACCGCGCAAAATAAACAGCGTCATTGCAAGCCAAACATTTGGCATGAACACCACACCGATGAGCAAGAAACTCGAAGGGATGTGTGTAAAGACCATGGTGCGCACGAGACCAATGCGTTTTGCGATGCTTACGGATATGAGTGAAGAAAATGCTGCGAGTACACCACTGGCAAAAAAGACTGCGCCCAGAGTGCTGACTGCGAGATCGAACTTGTTGAAGACCCACAACGCAAAGATGGCTTGGGTTATAAAACCGCTACCCAGAGAGTCGACGCTGAACAGGAAGGAAAGTTTGTACACGACACGGCGCGACTCGGTAAGCGCATATGGCGTATTGGCTGGATGAATATTGGAGTGACTGGACAATCGTTGATATATAAACAGCACTGCAACTCCTGCAAGTGCATACAGCATAAATGTAGATCGGTAACCGGTGAGCGAACTGTAGTTGTATCGCAGGGCTATCCATAGTGGAATGCCGGCACAGAGAGCGCCGATCGATCCGATGAGTGCACCGTTGAGGCTGTAGATGGCAAACATTGCTGTGCGGTCTGAGTCTGAAACAGATTGTGAAACGGATGCCTGCTCGAGAGGTAGGAACAAGCTCACGTCACCAGCAGACGGATTTAAAGTGCCTAGGAATCCGATAACCAGAAGTGCGACGAAACTTGTGGTCACACCAAAAGCAACACCAGATGCAATCATGACGCACGATGAATAGACGAGCAGGCGGGCTGGTGCAATTCGGTGGGCAACGAGGCCAGTTGCGATAGTAAAAATTGCTGAGCCGAAAAGCGATGCGGTGATCACCGCGCCAATCTGGACACTGTTGAATCCAAGTGCCAACAAGTAGGCGGGCAACACGACATAGACCATGCCGTCAACGAACCCACGGATACCTCGTGTGCCAATAAGCATTCGGCCGTCGGCGGAAGCACTTTTGGGTATGGAAAGCCAACCAGTTCTCACATGTGCACCGTAGTTGATTGACCAACTAGTGTCTTGTCACGTGCCACCAATTGATCTGACCCGTGACGGCGGGGTGCGATACGACGTAGTTGCGATCGGAAATGCATTGGTCGATGTGATCGCTGCAGTCGAAGATCAGTTTTTGGACGTTGAGCAAGTCGTCAAGGGCTCGATGACTCTGGTTGATGCAGATCGTTCCGCTCACTTGTATTCGCGCATCACCAAGCCAACACAGACGAGCGGTGGTTCGGCAGCCAACACTGCATACGGACTTGCAAGCCTCGGTGGGCGAGCAGGCTTTATCGGCAAGATTGCCGAAGACGATTTGGGTCACGTATTCGGCAACGACATGAAGACAGTCGGTGTTGGGTTTCACCCCGGAGCAACATCAACAACTGAACCAACCGGTCGTTGCATCATTGCAGTTACACCAGATGGCCAGCGATCAATGAGCACATTCTTAGGCGCTGCAAGTTTGCTTGATCCTGCAGATATTTCACGCGAAGCTGTTTCGTCTGGTGCGGTCTTGTTTCTTGAGGGCTACCTATTTGACCGTGATCTAGCAAAAGAAGCATTTCGCACAGCATCTAAATATGCGCATGAGGCTGGCCGCAAGGTTTCACTGACTCTTTCTGATTCGTTTTGTGTTGACCGTCACCGCAGTGACTTCATGGCGCTCATCAAAAACGACATTGATATTTTGTTTTGCAATGAATTTGAGTTGCAGTCGCTCTACCAAACAAGCTCGTATGAAGAAGCGCTCGAAAAACTGCGCGACGATTGCGAGTTCGGTGCCGTTACTCGCGACAAGCGAGGATCAGTTGTGATCAATGGTGACGAAGTTGTGCACATTGAGCCAGAGCCCGTAGATCAAGTGGTCGATGCAACCGGTGCGGGCGACATGTATGCGGCGGGCTTTTTGTATGGCTTTACGCGCGGCATGAAGATTGAAGACTGCGGAAGACTTGGATCGCTTTCAGCGTCAGAAGTGATCACGCATGTTGGTCCACGACCATTGGTGCAGCTGAGCAGCCTGATTCCAAATCACTTACGCTGATTCGGGTGGCACAAACTGCAATTTGAGGTCACCAAGATTGATCAGGGTTGAAGCAACCCAATGCCCAAGTGCACCAAAGTGTTCGTCGAGCACCGCGCTTGTGCCGTCTTGCAAGGTTTCTTCTGCCAACTCGTATTCGCCTTCATAGGTAATTTCAAGCGCATAGTCGGTGTTGTCGCTAGATGTTGGATGACCAATCTCGATCGTGATGTTGTCTCGCTCGAGTTTTCCATTGCCAACAACTGGGCTATACATGACCGCCACATCGTCGACAACTGAAGGATCTGGTTGCTGTGCAAGTCGTTGAACTCGAAATACGACTTCTATTTCGATTGATGGATTGTGGTCGAGCACTTCTTCTACATACCAACTGCGATACGCAGCCTGGCTGCGACTCGGCCAATTAAACGTGATGTGCGCAACTACCCGGGGTGGTTGGCCTTCGCCGGGTAATCCATAACTTGTTTCCCACACCAAGTCGCCAAGCAAAATGTCGGACTGTAGATGCTCTTCAAACGCTTGGCGCTCAAGAAATGCATTGCCAAAAGCATCACGAAGAGCACTGATTGCATCGGTGAAGACATGGTCGAGCATGCGTATTTAGAGTAGTCGCTAACCTTGAGCCATGGCATTGGTCTTACTTGAAATTGTGGATGGTGTAGCAACACTCACACTCAATAACCCAGACGAGCGCAACACGATGACTGCGCCTATGGTTGCCGAGATTGTTGCGGCGATGGACCGCATTGAGGGCGACAGTGCGATTGGTGCACTCGTGGTGACTGGAACAGCCCCTGCTTTTTGTGCTGGCGCCAATCTGGGAAACCTGGCAGAAGCTGATGGCGAATCGCTTGGTGTGATCTATGAAGGTTTTTTGCGCATTGCGCGCAGCCCGTTGCCAACGATCGCGGCGGTCAATGGAGCCGCAGTGGGCGCAGGAATGAATTTGGCACTTGGTTGCGATGTGCGCATTGCTGCAAAACGAGCCAAGTTTGATACGCGATTTTTGCAACTCGGTATTCACCCCGGTGGTGGACACACATGGATGCTGCGCCGAATTGTTGGACCACAAGTGACAGCAGCGACGGTGCTGTTTGGCGAAGTGCTAGACGGCGCTGAAGCACAACGAGTTGGGCTGGCGTATCGTTGCGTTGAAGATGCGGATTTACTTACCGTGGCGCACGAGATGGCCGCCCGTGCTGCGAGCGCACCACGAGAACTTGTGATTGAAACCAAAAAGACTCTTGCTGCAATGGCTGATGTGCAAACACATCCAGAGGCCGTTGCGCGCGAACTTACTCCGCAATTGTGGAGCACTCGCCAACCTTGGTTTGCCGAGCGTTTGGCTGCACTGCAAGCAAAAATCACCAAGAAATAGGTTTGCCTAGCGCCAAAGAGCGCATGTCGTTGCAAAGTCGCGCTAATGGCAACAGTGGGTGTACGGTAAAACTCACGTAGCTAGCAGTGTTGAATTCGTCAGTATCGAGAGATATGAAAGGCGGGGCAAACAATGAGCAAGCGTCACAAACACCGACAAGTGGTGTTGCCACCAACAATTGAGACTCGAGCACACGCTCACAATGAGCGCCATCGAGTGAACTCAGAGTTGCATCTGGTGACCAACATGGTGAGCCATGGGGTAGAGCCCGATGATGTCATCGAACCTGGTCCGGCTTGGAAACCGCTGCATCATCACGATGCAGAAATTGGTATTGAGCAATCGCGCAAACATGCCATCAAGCATTGGAAGACAAAAGCTTGGAAGCGCCGCAAGGTGGTGCGAAAGCAACGAGTCATTGAGATGGAGCATCTTCGCGACATCGCGTAACTGGTTTTGTTAATTGACCTTTATTGCAGCCACTCAGCGCTGAGTTCGTTACGGCGTTGTTGCCATTCCTCAACGGTGAATCCATAACGTACGTGGTCTTCCCACACACCATTGATTTCTAGAAAGCGTTCGGCCAAACCTTCTTCGCGAATACCAAGTTTTTCCATCACTCGACGACTGTTGTGATTACGCGGGATGATGCAGATCTCCATGCGATGCAGACCGAGTTCTTCGAACGCGTATTTGGATACCACGAGCACTGCTTCTGACATGTAGCTTTTGCCAGCACGAGCCTCATCGATCCAGTAGCCAATAGTTCCGCACTGCATAGCACTGCGCACAACATTGTTGATATTGACCTCACCTGCGAATGAGCCTTCAATAAAGATTCCGAATGCATACGAGCCGCCAGTTTGGCGTTCGCGATCACGTGCGATGCAGCGATTATTGAACGCGTCGCGATTGGTTGAAGGGTCTGGAAGATATGCAGATTTGATGGGTTCCCATTTGCTGAGCCATTCACCGTTGCGATGGCGAACTTCGCTCCAGGCTTCAAAGTCTGTTGCCACAAGCGGCCGTACAGCAATGCGTTTGCCATAGAGGCGCAGTGGCGCACCTGCCGAAGTGACGACACTGGCCGGGTGCAATTGGTGGCTAGATGGCGAACTCATTGTGGATCCAGTATGTTTTGCACAACGCCGTCAAGCAAATTGTGCACAGACACCGTGATTGAATGCAGGCGAAGTCGGCGCATGATGCCAACGAGCGCGCAACAGCCGCCCACGATGACATCGGCTCGCTCGGCTGGTAGCCCTGGGTTTGATTTACGGTCGGCCAAAGACTCGGTGGCAAGAGTGCGAAAAACATCTTCGGCTGCGTCACGTGTGAGGGTCATTCCGTGCAGTGCAACCGGATCGAAACGCGCAATACCCAACTCGACAGCAGCGATAGTCACGATGGTGCCGGCAACACCAACAACCCTGGTTGCGTCGAGCACTTGTGGTTGTTCGCGAACAAGATCATCCATGAAGTCAGTAACGAGGCCGATTGCATTGGTGAGTTCTTCTGGGCGAGGTGGGTCGCGGTGCAACTCTGTTTCGGTGAGCACAACTGCACCAACCGGAAAACTCGACGTGTGCTGCAGTGAGTTGCCTTGGCCGATCATGACTTCGGTTGAGCCACCACCAATATCGACAACGATGGTGATGCCATTGTGCGGCTCAAGTCTGCTTAAGGCTCCACGAAATGCGAGCTGTCCTTCTTCAGCGCCCGTGATGATTTCGGGTCGCTTGCCAAGAGTGGTTTCGGCTTGATCAAGAAATGTGTTGGCATTGGCTGCTCGACGACATGCCTCGGTTGCGGTTACGCGAAAGGTTTCGACATTGTGTTGCTTCAATAGTGACGCATAGAGCGCAAGTTGCTGCACTGTTGCTTCAATCGCTTGGTCATCGAGCGTTCCTGATGCAGCAACACCTTTGCCGAGTCGAGTCACGTTTACTTCTCGAACAATCTCGTTGCCTTGTGGATCGACAATCAACAAATTGGTGGAGTTGGTGCCGATATCGATCGCTGCAACAGGCGAAGTGAAAACGGGACGAGTTGGCATGTTGTTTGTAACTACGTAATCGTCTCGTGAGATTAAAAGCTTGTCGGCTACCCATTGGCCCACTGGATCATCACCAACTGCAAGCCACCAACCAAAATGGGCATGCAAGCACTTGACTCCAATACGCGTGCCACCAACACCACCGAAGGGTCGAGGGCCAGTATGCGTTGGATCGATCGCGGCATCTCGTTCGGCGGCGTAGCGATTGTGTGTTTCCTCAAGAGCTATTGGGCCGATGTCTGCTTCAGCTTGATTAACACCGCCACTTGCTTCGAGTCTTCCAACAATTACTGTCTCACGCTCACCCAACAACCAATATCGCGTTGGCATTGGTGTGCCGTCATCGAGGAATGGTGCATTGCGCAACACAACTGGGTCACCACTTTTAGTGCGAACAACGATTTCAAACTGCCCTTGAGGAATGCGACCCAAAAGCTCGCCGACTCGGGCAATGTCGGCGGGATTCATGGCTTACAAAAATTTGATTGCGGCAATCACAACCACAATGAGTGCAACGACAACAGGAATTGCGCGCTTGAGTATCGGTGCGCCGGCTGTGCCAAGCAGATCGAGTGGTGCAACTTCGGCGCTTTCGATCTTGCGAATTTCTGGGCTTGCAGTTGTGGTTTGCGCAGTCGTAGTAGCCGCTGGCGCAGATGTAGTTGCTGGCGCACTGGTGATCAACTGGTTCAGATTTTCGGAAAATTGTGCGAGCAGCTTGTCGCTCACGTCGGCAAGTGCGCCACGACCGAACTGTGCGACTTTGCCTGAAATGGTGAGATTGGTAACGACGGTGCATTTTGTGGACGTTGGCGTAACCGAAGTGAGTTGAGCAGTGATGATTGCAGACGCCGTGCCCTTACCCGTGGTGTCGCGACCTTCTCCTTTTAGCGATGCAGTGTGAGCCGCATCATCGCGTGTCACAAAACTTGCCTGACCCTTGAACTGAGCAACGATTGGGCCGACCTTGATTTTGACTTGACCACGGTAGATGTCGCCTTCGACTTCGGTGAGTTGCGCACCTGGCAAGCATGGCGCGATGCGCTCGAGGTCGGTGAGGATTAACCATGCGTCATTGACTGGCACATTGACGATGAATTCGTGATTTAGATCCATTACACAGCTCTCCGAGATTCGACAACAAGTTTGCTTGCTTGTTCGAGGTCTTCAATCGTGTCGATGTCGATTGCTGACCCTGTACAGGATACTTCACTGACGAGTTGATGATGAGAGCGCAATAAATTACGCGCACCTTCGTCGCCTGTTGTTGGCAAGTGTGACCACATCTCTGCATGCAACTTGACGGGGTTGCCGCGCTTGGTGTCGTAGGTCGCTACGGCAAGTGGGGAAGTGCTGTTTGCAACACGTTGCCAAGCACTTGGTGGAACACACGGTTGATCGGCAAGACCGATGACCACTGCTTGTGCGCCGAGCGATGCAGCGAATTCGATTGCGCACTGAACCGAACTTGCCATGCCGGTTGACCAATTGGGATTGTTGATCGAATGTGGCAGACCCCATGTTGCAATGGATGACTGAGCCTGGTCACTGAGGGCAAAATCAAGCGGCAGCGGCGTTTTGCCGGTCACTACAACCACTGGTCCGATGCTGGCTTCGATGGCTGATTCGACCGCCCAGTGATACACAGGGCGCCCCTGAGCGACGCTCAGCAGCTTGTGGGTCGATCCAACGAATCGGGTTCCACTGCCAGCAGCAAGCACTACAGCAACGGTGAGAGACCCTGTCATACCCAATGTCTACTTGGGTTTTGGGGGATCCCCAAATATTACAATTAGATGACATAAACTGTTACCCAGTTGACATATGGCGAGTTATCGCCCCCGCGAACTCCACCGCCCCCCGGTCGAGTCAGGGCCACCCTGTCACCCCCAAAACCATGACCACAACACATCTCTATACCCATAGCCACATTCGCAAATATGTCCGCATAGCGCTCGCTGCAGCAGCGTTTGCGATGTTTGGAATGCCGCAGCATGTGTCTGCCAAACCGATGCCCGAAGGTCAAGAGCAAGTGATCGCAACATCGGCAAAAGAAGCGATTTCAGTTTTTAGTTCGCTGACGCGACTTAGCGAAGCAGATCGCAACGATGTTTTCTTGGCGTATGTCTCCAATATCGCTATACAGGCAGCAAACTTTTTGGAAATTGATACGCAACAAATGCAAAAGTCTTGGTTGGCCGCGGATTTTGCTCATCAACGTGCGCTGGTAAATGGTCTGACGCAACTTGGTGTGCCATATAAAAACAATGCTTCAATTGAAGACGTTGCATTTGATTGCTCAGGACTTGTTGCCTTTGCATGGGGAAAAGTTGGTGTTGGTATGACGCATGGATCGAGCGCACAGTTTGCGAGCTCGACACAGATCAAAGTTGAAGATGCACAGCCTGGCGACTTGATTTGGCGTCCCGGTCACATCTCGATGTACCTGGGAGTACCGAGCGCAATTTTGCAAACTCCATATTCGGGCAGAAGCGTTGAACTGCAAATGATGAACGAGCGCATTACCTCTTGGGTGAAATACGCAAACCCATTAATTTGAATCTAGTTGTGAATCTATTTGTGAATTGGTCCATCGCTGTCGCGTAGCGAAGGCGCACCGCGGCCCATGCGTCGCGCAATAATCTCTCCAACAATTGAGATGGCAGTTTCTTCTGGGGTTCTTGCACCGATGTCGAGACCAATTGGAGACATGAGTCGAGCCAGTTGATCGGCCCCTGAAACACCAACTTCGGCAAGTCGTTCGAGCCGCTTAGCGTGCGTTTTGCGGCTGCCCATCACACCGATGTAACCAACGTTTGTGGCAAGAGCACCCTGCACTGCCGGAACATCAAACTTTGGGTCGTGGGTCAAAATGCATACTGCATCGCGAGAGGTGAGTGCCGAACCACGCTCCGAAAAAAGAGGCGCTGGCCACGAGACCAACACTTCGTCGGCCATGGGGAAACGGCGGCGAGTAGCAAAAACTTCGCGGGCATCGCACACGACCACGTAATAGCCAAGCACTTTTGCAACCTTGGCAAGCGCGGCAGTGAAGTCGACGGCACCAAAGATCCACATTGTTGGTGGTGGCGAAAACGCTTCGATAAATACACGAACTGTTGGTGTGTCTATTAAATCTTCTGGAGTTGTCTGACCCTGTGGTCCATAGTGACGCACACCTGTGCGTCCGGCTTCAACTTCGCCTAGCGCGTCGCGAGCAACCACTCGGTCGAGTTCGGCATCACCAAGCGTGCCCACTGCTTCTGTTGACGGAGAGACGAGCATCGTTGCGCCGATATGTGGACCATCGATAACCGTGACGAGCGCAACCGGGATATTGGAGCGAACACGTTCGGCGAATATTGGATAGAGCGTCATGACCTACCAGGTGAGAGGTGCAATAAAGAGATGAATGATGCCGCCGCATGTGAGACCAACCGCAAATGCTTCATCGTCAGAGTAACCAAACTTGACAAGGCGAGGTTGTTTGTCGCCACGCAATATTTCGAGTGCTTCAGTGACCACTGCTCCTTCGACGCAACCGCCACTCACTGAACCAACAACTTCGCCGTCTTCGTTGACAGCCATTGCGGCACCAGGATCGCGTGGGCCTGAGCCCTCGATGTCGACGACGCGAGCAACAGCAATCTGTTTGCCGGCTTGCTGCCAGCGCCCGATGTCATTGAGTAGTTCACGCATGGGTATCAGTCAATCGCGAGAAATCACTCGAGTGAGTTGCTCGAGAGCCTGTAAGGAATGGCCCTCTACAAAGTCGTCCACGTACGGAAGTGCCGCAGCCATGCCCCGAGCAAGTGGCGCGTAACCAGGCGTGACCTTGAGCGGGTTGACCCATACGACTCTGAAAGCAACGCGTTGCAAGCGTTGCATCTGTTCGGCAAGAACTTCTGGGTCGCCTCTGTCCCAACCGTCGCTGAGCACCACGACGATTGCGCCACGGGCCATTCCTCGCACACCCCATGTTGCATTGAAACGGCGCAGGCTTTCGCCGAGTCGGGTGCCACCACTCCAGTCGGGAACTTGGGCTGCAGCACGAGTGAGGGCTTTGTCTGGGTCGCGGCTATTGAGTTCTTTAGTTAGCCGTGTGAGCCTCGTGCCAAACGTAAATGCTTCTACGCGTTGCCGGCCGACAACGGCTGCGTGCATAAAACGAAGAAGCGCTCGCGCATATGGCTCCATGCTGCCTGAGATGTCGAGGAGCACAACGAGTCGGCGTTGGCGTTCGCTTGGTTTGCGCCAGTGCAAGCGAGCAGGTTCGCCACCGAATGCGAGTGATGCGCGAACAGTGCGACGTAAGTCGTGACGCGACCCACTGCGTTTTGCATGAGTGAGGCGCAGCGATTTTCGGGGAGGGCCAGCGAGACGTAGTTGATGCATGAGTCGTTGTGACTCGAGTAGTTCGTCGTCGGTGTACTGAGCAAAATCTTTGCTGCGCAATGATTCGTTTGCGGTAAATCGCATTTGCATTGTCTGGTTCTCATCGTCAGCGACGCTCGCATCGTCATCTTTGTTTGGGCCATCTTCGTCGTCGAGCAACAGTGTGATCTTTTGCGGCGGGCCGTCTTCGTTGGTGTCTGTTGCATTGCGACGTTCCCAAAAAACTGCAAATGCTCGGTCATACAGCTGTTGATCTTCTGGCCGATGTACCAACGTGGCACGCCCGGACCAATACACACCATCACGGCTAGTCATTGACACAACATCGAGTGCTTGCACAAATGTGATTACCGAATCGATGGGAACGTTGATGCCTGCGCCGCGCAACACGCGAGCAAACGAAACGGCCATTTCGTCTGCTGATGAGCCAGCAGGCTGCTTCAGCGCTGTCGACATAACCGATGTGCTCTAGTTATGAGACAAGCCGCGGTCGAAGGCTTGTTTAACGAGACCTGCAATGCCCGTTTCGCGCACGCGTTCGTGATCTTCACGGTACTTGAGCACTGTGCCGAGCGTTGCAGCAACACTTGTCTCGTCGAGTTCGAGAATCCCTAGTTGACCAAGCGCGGTTGCCCAATCGATTGTTTCGGCAACGCCAGGTGGCTTGTACAAATTGAGGCCACGCATTGCTTCGACAGCTGCCGCTACTTGTCGCGCGAGCGACTCGGCAATTTGTGGGACACGTAACCGAACGATGGCAACTTCGCGCTCAAAATTTGGGTGTTCAACCCAGTGATACAGACAACGACGCTTCAATGCGTCGTGCACATCGCGCGTGCGGTTGGATGTAAGCACCACGATTGGCGGGGTAGTAGCGCTGAACGTACCCAATTCGGGAACGGTGATTTGAAAATCGGACAAGATCTCGAGAAGATACGCCTCAAACTCGTCATCGGCTCTGTCGATTTCGTCGATCAGGAGCACTGCGGGAGTGGTGCGGTTGTCGATGGCGCGCAACAGTGCACGCTTGATCAAGAACCTTTCGTTGTACAACTCGCTTTCAAGCAGCGAAGTGTTTTTTGACTTTGCCTCACCAGATGCTTCGGCTGCGCGCAGGTGCAACAGCTGCCGCGAGTAGTCCCAGTCATACACAGCCTGCGAGGCATCGATGCCTTCGTAACACTGCAAACGAATAAGTTCGCCACCTGTCATTGCTGCGATCACTTTTGCTAATTCGGTTTTGCCAACACCTGCTTCGCCCTCCAATAAGAGAGGTCGCTTGAGCGACAACGCCAAAAAAACTGCAGTCGCAAGGCCTTCATCGGCCAAATAGCTTTGCCCACCAAGTGCGTTTCGTACTTGGGCGACCGAGGTGAGTGCGGGCAAACTCATTGCTTCACTGTAGAGGCACGAGGGTTATGAGTCGAAGCCCAAACCAAGTCGATCCAAAGTTCGTAGCCAGAGGTTGCGTTTGCCTGTGCGGTCTTCGCGGCTGAGCGCCCATCGCGTTGTCTGAATGCCGATAAAACGAAATGGCTCGGGTGGAAACGGAAGTGGCTTGCTTTGTACAAATTTGGTTTGAGTTGCTTGGGTCTTGCGACCGTCGAGCAAATCGAGCATGACTTCGGCACCAAAGCGCGAACTCGCCACACCAAGGCCGGTGTAGCCGATTGCGTATGCAACTCGGTTGCGCATGGCTTGGCCCCAAAACACGCTGTAGCGGCTGCAGGTGTCGATGGCACCACCCCAAACGTGCGAAAACTTGACACCTTCAAGTTGGGGGAATGTTTCGAAGAAGTGTCGCGACAACTTCGCCCAACTCTCTGGCCTTGATTCGAGATCGACACTCATTTTTCCACCGAAGAAATACATCGCGTCGTAGCCGCCCCACAGAATGCGATTGTCGGCAGTGAGTCGGTAGTAGTGAAACTGATTGGAGATGTCGGAAAGACCCTGGCGATTTTTCCAACCCAGGCTGTCAAGTTGTTGTGCGTTCAGTGGCTCTGTAACAAGGCAGTAGTCGTACACCGGCGCGATGTAGTTGTGCATGCGCTTGAGTAACGGTTTAAATGCGTTGGTGGCGAGCGCAACATGCTTTGCTTTGATGTCGGCTAATGCGGTTTCAATCGAGACACCACTTCCCGAGTAGTCAAGGCCAGTTGCTCGTGTGTCTTCAAAGATACGCACACCAAGACTTTCGGCTGCACTCTTGAGGCCCCACACGAGGCGTGCCGGATCGACAAGTGCTGCGGTGTCCTTACACCACATGCCGCCGGTGAAAATTGGCGAAGCTACTTCGCGTTGCACTGCTTGTTGATCGAGCCATTCAACTTTGTGACCCAACTCGAGCAGTTGCTCATAGTCTTCGCGCATTTCTTCGAGATAGTTGCCAGCATGACGCGTGCTCGCAATTTCGATCACGCCGTTGCGCTCAAAATCGCAGTCGATGTTGTAGCGACGAATCGCTGCTTCAATTTGATTGAGGTTTTCAAGCCCCAGATCTTCGAGCAGACCAACTTCTTTGGGGAAGCGTTGTTGCGCGTTGGCTATGCCGTGCGTGAGGCTCGAATCCATAAAGCCTCCGTTGCGACCACTTGCTGCAGATCCAACTTCGTGTGAGTCGATCAGAATGACATCGGCTGACGGATTGCGTTCTTTCGCCAAGATTGCTGTCCAGAGGCCCGTGTATCCACCACCAACAATGCACAAGTCGCATGAGTCGTCACGTACGAGCATCGGATTGGAGTCGGGTTCGTCGACATCTTCCATCCAATACGGATACGGCTCGGCATCAGCGATCGCGTCCAGAAAGCGTTCGTCTTCTTGATACCCAGCCATGGGTTTTCTCACCACCTAACGGCACCAAGTTAGCACCGTTCGCAGTAGCGTTTTGGCCTATGGAACTGGGGATTAGCGCGCGAACTGCGGCAGTTGCTGCGGGGTCTGCGGGTTTAGGTTTTGCAACTGCGCAGGCACTTGCCAATGAGGGAGTGCGAGTAGTTATCTGTAGCCGCGACGCTGATCGTGTGGCCAAAGCAGCAAAAGCTATTGGCAACGGATGCGTCGGCATCGTGGTTGATGTTTCGACCGGCGAGGGTGGCGCAAAATTTGTGCGCGAAGCCACAGCGATACTTGGACACATCGATATTTTGGTTGCGAACGGTGGTGGACCACCAGCAGGAAACTTTGCATCGACTGATTTGGACGCATACCCAGCAGCGCTTGAACAAAACATGTTGTCGGTAATTGGTATGTGCAAAGAAGTGTTGCCAGGCATGCAGGCACGCAAGTGGGGCCGCATCGTTGCTATTACGTCGGTTGCTGTGCGTCAGCCAATGGCAAACCTGATTTTGTCAAACACCGCGCGCGCTGGAGTAACAGGATTCTTAAAAACTGTTGCGCGCGAAGTTGCGCAAGACGGAGTAACTGTTAACACCGTGCAACCAGGTATTCATGCAACTGATCGAATCACGCAGCTTTATGGCGCCACGCCAGATGCTTCGGCGCTCGGAATTCCTGCTGGGGTAGCGGGCGACCCTGCAGACTTTGGTCAAGTGGTTGCATTTTTGTGTGGCGAGGGCGCAAAGTTTGTGACAGGTGCAAGTTTGCAAGTGGACGGCGGATCGTATGGGGGGTTGTTGTAATGCTGCAGCATGTCGTAGCAATCACATGGAATGACCAGGTGCCACCGAACCATGCTGAAACTGTTTCGGCTGTGCTGCAAGAAATGGCATCGCACATTTCATCGGTGCGTGAATATCACTGTGGCCCCGATTTGGGTGTGTCGACAGCAGTCAACGCCGACTACTTGATCGTTGCAACGTTTGATGATGTTGATGGGTGGCGTCAGTACGACGAAAACGCATCACACAACGAGATTCGTGCGAAGTATTTCAAGCCATTTATTGCGACTCGAGCATCTGCTCAAATCACTTTTTAACGCGAGCGCTTAGCCTTTACCGCACCATTTCGATTTTCCCATTTGGATGAAATCCAGAATGCGAAACCCACATAGAGCCAGCCAGCCAAAATGTCGGCAACATAGTGCTCGCCAAAATAGACAAGACAAAGAGCCATACTTGCCGGCAATGCAAGCGAAATAACTCGAAGCCACTTTGGCATGTACGGGAAGAAGAACAGGACGACCAAGAGTGCGCACGCCGCATGCAACGAAGGCATTGCTGCATACGGATTGGTAATGGCGGCGCCTCGTTCAAACACTTTGCTTACGGACTTGATGCCCATGTGTGACCATGCTCGAGCGGTGATGCGCTGTATCGGTGCAATGTAACCCTCTTTTGCCGTCAGCCAAGGTGGTGCAACTGGGAACGCCGCGAATGTTGCACATGCCAAAAAGAACAAGATTCCGAGTCTGCGCACATAACGCACCCATATGTCTCGATTGATCCACCACAACAACACTGCAACACCAGGCGGAAAAATAAAGTGTGTCATATACGTGACTGCAAGTGGGTATTCGTACCAACTCAGAACATTCGAGACATTGAGATGTTGTTGCATCCACACATTGGGATCTGTGCCTAAAAAGAGTGCGCGATCGAAATTGCGGACAGCCAAATAGGAGATGGGGCGACCTAGTTGGTCGGAAAGACCACGACTGTATTCGTAAGCAAACAACATGCCTGCAAAAATCGACCAGTCACGCATCATTGCAATTTGGTCTTTAACTGTCTTGCCAACGTTGGCGAAGATAAATGCAACAAGTATCCATCCTGTAACCGCAATGCGATCAACAGGTAAACCAAACCGGTCTACTGACCATGTAAACAGCGCTAGGTACAGCGCAATAGCAACTAGACGAGTGCGATTTGGTTTACGCCGGAGAAATGATGCGACTGACAGGCTTACAAGTTTAGCGAAAGTGTTATGCCGACGCTTTTTCAAGAGCGCGACGCACAAGCACTTTGGCTAAGTGCACACGGTATTCGCTCGATGCGTTTAAGTCGTCTTGTGGCTCGGCTTCAGCCGCCGCCTGCTCGGCTGCGTCAGTAACTGATGCACCAGATTTGAGGGCTGCGGAAACGCTGGTTGCAAGGATTGGGGTGCTTCCCATGTTGACAAGCGCAACACCCGATGCATCTTTGCTGCGCCATGCAGCCACACCCACGATTGCCCAGTCTTGGGCACGGCGATTGAACTTTTCGAAACCCCACTTTGCGCCATTCATTTTTGGTACGCGAATTTCGGTGAGCATTTCATCTGGCGCGAGTGCGCTTTCGAGGAAGCCTTTGTAGAAGTCGGCTGCAGCAATGAGTCGTTCGCCCTTCGGGCCTTGTGCAACGTAGGTTGCACCGAGTGCGAGAGTTGTTGCAGGAAGATCGCTTGCCGAGTCGGCGTGAGCAAGTGATCCACCGATGGTTCCGCGATGGCGAACCTGAGCATCACCTACGTAACCGGCTGCGTGTGCGAGCAATGGAACCTCTTTGATTACAAGTGCAGATTTTTCAACATCCATGTGGCGAGTGAGTGCACCGATTGCAATGAAGTCTCCACCGTCTTTGATGTACGAGAGGTCTTTGATGCGACCGATGTCGATGAGCATCGCAGGCTGAGCCAGGCGAAGTTTCATTAACGGAATAAGGCTGTGTCCACCTGCCAAAAACTTGGCTTCGTCGCCGTATTGCCCGACGAGCGAAATTGCTTCGGCTGCCGATGATGCTCGCTTGTAGTCAAATGCTGCTGGTATCACGATGTGCTCCCTTGAGTTATTTCGTAGTTACTTTGCTTTTGCCGCTGATTGAATTGCGCGCCACACAGTTTGTGGTGATGCTGGCATTGGCATAGAGGTGACTCCAATGCCGGAGAGTGCATCAACGACTGCATTAATGACTGTGCTTGCTGCACCGATCGTGCCGGCTTCTCCGATGCCTTTGACTCCAAGTTGATTTGTCGGTGAAGGAGTGACGGTGTGGGCAGTTGTGATTGATGGAACATCGCTTGCTGCTGGCACCAAGTATTCGGCAAGCGTTGTTGTCTTCAGGTTGCCGTCAGTGTCGTACACGGCTTCTTCGAATAGCGCTTGTGCGAGGCCTTGAATGACGCCGCCGTGCACCTGGCCTTCAACAATGAGTGGGTTGATCTGCACACCGCAGTCATCAACGGCAACATATTTGAGAATCTCGATCTGACCGGTCTCGGTGTCAACTTCGAGTACGCACATGTGTGTACCAAATGGCCATGAGAAGTTCGGTGGATCGTAGGTGTACTGCGCTTCGAGGTTTGGCTCGAGGCCATCTGGCAAGTTGTGCGCAGTAAATGCTGCAAAGGCAATTGCCGCCATCGGTACTGCGCGGTCTGGCGAACCTTTGACGCTAAACACGCCACCAGCAAACTCGAGGTCATCAGCAGAACACTCCAATTGGTGTGCAGCAATAAGTCGAGCCTTGTCAATGACTTTGTCACACGCACCTGCAATGGCAACTCCACCGACGGGAAGCGAACGCGAACCGTATGTATCGAGACCTAGTGGAGAAATCGCCGTGTCGCTGTGCAACACATCGATATCTTCTTGCGGGATACCAAGTTTTTCTGATGCAATCATGGCCCACGAAGTTTCGTGACCCTGACCGTGTGGCGATGTGCCGGTCACAACTTGCACTTTGCATGTTGGCAAGACGCGCACTGTTGCTGCTTCCCATCCGCCAGCGCCATAGTTGAGCGAGGCGAGCACGCGCGACGGAGCAAGACCGCACATTTCAAAGTACGAACTCATGCCAATGCCCAAACGTTTTTTGGCACCAGGCACATTTTGCTTAGCTTGCTGAGCACGTATGCCCACATAATCCGCAAGACCGGCAGCTTTTTCGGCGGCCTGCAAGTGATCTCCTGAGTCATACGTAAGACCACTAAACGCTGTGTAGGGAAACTGCTCTTTTTGAATGAAGTTGCGCTTGCGCAATTCAAGTGGATCGATTTTCATTTGACGAGCAAGCGCATCCATTGCCGACTCGATGGCGTATGTGGCTTCTGGGCGACCAGCACCGCGATATGCATCGGTTGGTGTGAGCGTGGTGAAGATTCCATCGCAACTGAAGTCATAAGCAAGCGGGATGTCGTAGACGCCCGCATACAAGAACGCACCCAGGATAGGTACGCCAGGGGTGACCAATTGTAGATACGCACCCATGTCGGCTTTGATGCGCACACGAACTGCAGTGAGCTTGCCGCTCTTGTCGGCTGCGAGTTCGACGTATTGCACTTGTCCACGACCGTGAATGGTGGCCATTGAGTTTTCACTGCGCTCTTCAACCCAACGCACGGGCAGGCTGTGTTTACGCGCAAGCGCCATGCACAACAATTCTTCGGCATACACGTCGAGTTTTGATCCGAAGCCACCACCAACACTTGGCGCAATCACACGCACTTGTTGCTCGGGAATTCCGAGTGTGAGTGCGGCCATCACTTTGAGAATGTGAGGTATCTGGGTGGAGGAGTAGAGCGTGATGTCGCCACCAAATGGTTGAGGCACCGCGGCAACTGCACGTGGCTCCATGGCCATTGGCAACAAACGTTGCTGCACATAGCGCTCGCTAACTTTGAACGCGGCTTTTTGAAATGCATCCTCGACACAACCTTCGGTGGCCTCAATCTTTAAGTTCCAGGTGTAACTTTTGTTCGTTCCTAAATCTTCGTGGATGATGTTGGCATCACTGAGCGCTTCTTCAACATCGACAACTGCTTTCAAAACCTTGTATTCCACGTCAATGAGGTCAAGCGCATCGCGTGACGCACTCTCGCTTGTTGCAAGCACCGCAACCACGCCGTCACCGACGTAACAAACTTTGCTTGCTGCAAGTGGGAAGTGTGGTGGATTCTTCATGTCGGGAGTTACTGGCCATGCACATGGCATTGGACCAGCCCACTGAGACTGCAACTCTGCACCGGTATACACAGCGACTACGCCTGGTGAAGCTTTTGCTGCAGCAGTATCAATGCTCACAATTTTTGCGTGTGCATGTGGAGACCTCAGGATTGAAAGATGCAGTGCACCAGGCAGATTGAGATCGTTGGTGAACTTTGCTTCACCAGTTAAGAGGGCAGGATCTTCGCGACGTAGTTGCCGCGTACCGATCACGGTATTTTGGCGGTTGTCTGTCATTGTCATGACCGTCTCCTATTTCTTCGCCGCAGCGAGCACCGACTTCACAATGTTGTGGTATCCGGTGCAGCGACAGAGGTTGCCCTCGAGGCCGAGTCGGACTTCTTCTTCTGTTGGATTTGGATTTTCATTTAGTAAACCAATTGACGCCATCACCATTCCCGGTGTGCAGTAACCACACTGCAGGCCATGGTTTTCCATAAATGCTTGTTGCATCGGATGCATCACGCCATCTTTGCTCAGACCTTCGATGGTTGTCACCGTGCCCCCATCTGCTTGCGCTGCGAGTACTGTGCAACTCTTGACTGCTTCTCCATCGAGATGAATGGTGCAAGCGCCACAACTAGATGTGTCACAACCGATGTTTGTTCCAGTGAGTTGTAGTTGATCGCGTAAAAAATGTACGAGCAGTGTGCGAGGCTCTACATCCTTTTCTTGTTTAGTTCCATTGACCGTGATGCTGACCTTCATGAGATTCCCCCTTGTGCACGAATGTCGTGGTGAGGCTCATCATGCCTCATTGAGGCAGGTTTGTAAAACAGAGGAGTTACTTGACGGTAAGTGTTACTCACAAACTTGGTACTTTGGCGCAAGTAATGGAAAATATTCCACGTTGGGGAAATGGAATGTCCTTTGACCCATTGGTAGGGATGACTACCAGGGTGGCACCAACTTTGATGCGGTAGGCAGCACTGTCGGAATTCTTCAGGGTCAACAATAACTGTCTATTTGTCGAGTTTGTCGAGCCCACGCCGTGCAAACACAAGTGTGAGTGTTGCCATGCCAGCAATGGCAAGTAAGCCACCCCACGTATTTGACCAGCTCATGTAATCGGGTGAATCTGGAAGGACAAGACCCTGGCGAGCGAGACGCAAAATGTTGGTTGCTGGGTTAATGCGAGCGACATCGTGCAACCAGCCGCTCATGAGCGGGAGAGGCATCTGTGCGGTTGAGAGATACAGCACAACAAACATGGTGAGTTGCATCACTGCAGCGCCGCGCATGTCGCGAAATCTATAAGCAAGTCCGAGTCCCCAGCCGAGCGAAATGGTTGAGACTCCGATGGCTGCAACGACCAAAGTCAGTAGTCCCAATAGTCCACTTGTAAACCGAACACCCAACAGCATGCCCATTGGGATGACGAATGTGCACAAGATGGCAACTCGGACCCACGCGGTGAGCAGTGGGCCGATGATAAGTGAGCGACGTGGTGCTGGCGACATCAACAGTCGATCGTAGAAACGAGTCTCGATATCGCGGATTGTTGAGAAGCCAAGACCGATGCCGCTGAATGCAGCACCAAAACAAATTCCGAGCGGCATAAACCAGTTGACTGAACGATCGGTGGGGAAGCCCGGCAGTCTGGTGATGGCAGCAAATGTGCCGGCGAATGCAATCATCGTGAACACCGGCATCGCCATTGCTGGAAAGAATGCTGAAGGAAGGCGACGAATATTGCGGATGCCTCGATGAGCAAGTCCACGAGCACTGCGCAGAGTGGTTGGCATTGCAACTGATGTTGTTGACTGTGTGCTCATAATGCTGCCAACTTTCGGTTGAGTTCTTTGAGAGCAAACAAAATTGCTGCAAGGCAAATAGCTGTTGGTACAAGGAGTGCTCGAACCACTGCCGAGAAAGTAAACCCTTCAAGAACGAGAGCGCGTAGACCCTCAACGAGATACGAAATTGGGTTGATATCGGCAATGCGCTTGTATGCACCACTCATTGTTTCGCGCGGGAAGAACGCACTCGAGAAGAAAAGCAACACAAACAACAGTGGGAATGCACCTTGCACTGCTTCGGCAGAACCAGTGCGAATGGCAACGGATGACATGATGGCGCCAATCGCGAGCGAAACAATTCCACCAGACAACACCATCACTAGAGCACCTGGGATTCCTCCACTGATTGGTGCATCAAATGGCACGAGAACTGCAAGAAAAAACGCAGATTGAAAGAGTCCGAATAGCGCACTGCCAGCAAGTCGTCCGAGCAAAATGCCTGTGCGGGTTGTAGGTGCAAGAAGCAAGCGATCAAAAAAACCATTCTCGATATCGGTGGCAAGGGCCGCTGCTCCCGTTACTGAACCAAATAACACACCTTGAACGATTGTGGATGCAAGTGTGAATTGCATAAACGACTCAACTTTTGGAAACCCGGGAATTGCGGTTGTCTTACTAAAGCTGGAGGCGCTGAGTACGGCGAAGAAAATTGGGAAAAACATGCTTGGCGCAATGAGTGCAGGTTGCCGCGCAAGCTCAATCGTCGAGCGCTTAGCCATGGCGATGGTTTGGCGTATTGAGAGTTGTCGGCTACGCGCTGTTGTCTCAATTACAGCGTCTGAAGTCGCGACTGTCATGCTTTGGCACCCTCGAGTCGGTGGCCAGTTGCTTCTGCAAACACATCGTCAAGACTTGGTTCGTTCACTTCAAGGTGTTGCACTCGCACAGATGCTTCGTCAAGTTTGCGCACAACGTCAGTAACAACATTTGCTCCGCCACGTAAGCCAACTCCAAGCGATCCCTCGGCTGTTGGTCGCATGTCGCCGAATGTTGCGAGCACGGCTTTGGCGCGCTCGGTTTGATCGGACGGAACGGTGATGAGAAGAGTTGGAAATCCGACACCCGCTTTCAGATCCTGCGGTTTTCCTTCTCGCACGATCTTGCCTGCATCAATAATTGCGATGCGATCTGCGAGTTGGTCTGCTTCTTCTAAATACTGTGTGGTCAACATGACGGTGGTGCCCTCGTTGTTGAGACGACGTACTTCTTCCCACAACGACATGCGGCTCATTGGGTCGAGACCTGTTGTTGGTTCATCAAGAAACAGAACCGTTGGTTGATGAATGAGAGCAAGCGCCAGATCGAGACGGCGCCGCATGCCACCCGAGTATGTGCCAACACGGCGATCGGCTGCGGCGGTAAGACCGACACGCTCGAGCAACTCACTTGCACGATTTTTCATTTGTGCCTGTGGTATTCCGTACAGCACAGCCTGCAAGCGGAGCAGTTCGGTGCCAGTCATCAATGGGTCAATCGCAGCGTCTTGCAACGCAACACCAATGCGTCGGCGCACTTCATCGGGGTGCTTTGCAACATCGAAACCGGCGACGGTTGCGGTTCCAGAAGTAGGGCGTAGCAACGTGGTGAGCATGCGCACAGCAGTGGATTTTCCTGCACCGTTTGGTCCGAGAAATCCAAAAATCTCGCCAGTTTTTACTGTGATGTTGATGCCATCAACGGCTTTGACATCTCCGAAATATCGGACAAGATTTTGGGCAACAATTGGGTCAGAGGACGAACTCGCAAATGTATTCATACAACAACATTACGACTAGAGATACATACAAGCGTTACTGGCGTTATCTAATTCGCTGACTGAATTGCGCTCCACACTCGCTCTGGAGTTGCAGGCATGTCGATGTGACGCACGCCCAAGTGTGTGAGTGCATCTACAACCGCCGATTGCACTGCAGGAGTAGAGCCGATTGTGCCTGATTCGCCAATGCCTTTTGCTCCAAGAGGGTTACGGGGCGTTGGTGTCTCCATGTGGATGACCTCGAAGCTTGGCAATTCTGCTGCAGAAATAAATGCATAGTCGGCGAAGTTGGAAGTGATTGGGTTGCCGTCTGCGTCGTAGCGAACTTCTTCCAAGAGTGCCTGTGCTGCACCTTGCCCGATGCCACCGTGAATCTGTCCATCCAAAATAAGTGGGTTAATCACGCGGCCAGCGTCGTCGCATGCAACGTGCCTGATCAAGGTGACTTTGCCGGTCTCGGTATCAAGTTCGACAACTGAAACGTGAGCGCCGAACGGAAATGTTGCTCCGTTGGATACAAAGTTCGATTCTTGAATCAAGCCACCGTCGGACGCAAGTGCTGATGAAATGTCGGCCCATGTTTTTGCGACTGCTGGAGTGCCTGCCACATGGAATGCGGCGGTGAACTTGTCGAACACCACGTCGTCTTCGTTGGCCTCGAGCAATCGTGCTGCGTGTTTGCGTGCTTGCTCAACGAGTTCTTTTGACGCTTGGTGAACTGCGGCGCCACCTTGTTGTAATGAACGTGAACCCATGGTGCCACCACCAGTTGGAACAGCATCGGTGTCGCCCCACACGACGTCGATCATGTCCATTGCGATACCTGTTTCATCACTCGCCAACATCGACCACGAGGTCACGTGACCCTGTCCGTGTGGTGAAGTGCCGGTGTAGACAATTGCGCGACCGTTTGGAAGAACCTCAACCTTGCCGTATTCGCCCGACGAAGTTCCTGCAGTGATTTCGACGTACACGCTGATGCCAATGCCGAGTTGTTTGGTGCTGCCACTTGCGCGACGAACAGCTTGATCTTTGCGTAGCTGTGCGTAGTTGGATGCCTCGAGCACTTTGTTGAGTGCGCCTTCAAAGTCACCGACGTCGTATGTTTGGCCAATTGATGTGGTGAACGGCTCGAGAAACTTTGGAATCAAGTTGATGCGCCGCACTTCGGCAGGGTCTTTGCCAAGTTCGAGCGCAAACAAATCCATTGCACGTTCGATTGCAGCAGTTGCTTCTGGGCGTCCAGCTCCGCGGTACGCAACCATCGGTGTTGTGTTTGTTGCGACCGAAGTAGTGCGCACTTCAATTACGGGAATGTCATAAACACCTGAAGCCATTGGGCGGGTCATGAATGGGGCGAGGATTGCACCAACATCAACCCACGCGCCAGAATCTTGAAGAACATGTAATTGGTATGCAGTTACTTTGCCTGCGAGAGTTCCACCAATAGTGATGTATTGAATCTGACCACGGCCGTGACCGAGAGCGACCATTGATTCGCTACGTGTTTCTGTCCAGCGCACTGGCTTGCCAACCTGTTTTGCAATTCGTCCCAACAACAGATCTTCTGGGTACGCATCAATCTTCGCTCCGAAACCACCGCCAACATCTGGCGTGATCACACGTACTTGACCAGCGTCCAGAGCATTGACTTTCAAGATTGCATCGCGCGCGCCTTGTGCGTGCTGCGTTGACAGCCACTGCACTAAGCGACCGTTGTCCCAAGCGGCTGCAGCACTACGCACCTCAAGAGGGCAGGGTGCTACGCGCTGATTGACGAACCGTCCTTTGACCAGAACTTCGCAATCTGCGAAAAGTGCGTCGCCAGTGTTGTCGGGCATGCCGATTGCGGTTGACTCAAATACAACATTGCTGCCAACTTCTTCGTAGATAAGAGTTGACGAAGTCATTGCCTGCTCAACGTCAACCAAAATCTCGAGTGCGTCGTAGTCAACAAACACACGCTCCGCTGCATCTTCGCCTTGGTTTGCAAATTGGGTGAGCACAACTGCGAGTGGTTCACCGACGTAACGAACTTTTCCACTTGCGAGCAGTGTCCGCTTTGCCATCGGATTAAATGAAGCTTCAACAGGTTGGAGCCCAAGATCTTGCGCGGTGTAAATTGCAACGACGCCAGGCATGGTGAGTGCTTCGGAAACATCTATGCCAGTGATGTTGGCGTGGGCAACGGTAGAGCGAACAAAGGTTGCATGAACAGCACCGACCAACAATGGTTCGTCGCGCAAGTCATCTACGTATACGCCACCTGTTGTGAGAAATTTTGGGTCTTCTTTGCGAAGAACACGGTTTCCTAAAATGCTTCCAGCCATTGCTGCTCCTCTGTGGGGGATTACAGCAAGGTTAGTGATCGACGAGTGTTACGGAGCAAGTGGGTTGAGTGAAATCGTGCCCTTGGCATCTTGTGCCGCTGCTTCTAGGGTTTTGACAAACATCATCGTCGAAACGATTGTGTATGGCCAGCGCTCTGGAAGTGTTGTCGAAAGTGCTGGGGTGTCCATCATTGGAACTCGGCGCTCGGAAGGATAGAGGTAGCCAAGTTGAGTGCGAATGGCATCGCGTAATCCGGCAGGCGACTGCAGATAGTTGACTTGGTTTTGCATATCCTCGACCATGTCTTCGTAGGCGGCGTATTCCTGCTGCTTCGAGTCGAGCACGTTGCGCTGACTTATCCAAGTGCGCACGGGTACAACAAACAGTGTCACTGCAAGTGCGAAGACCACGAGAACCGTGAGGGGGACGGCAAATGCGCGAACGCCTCGATGGCGCACGAGATGCAGATCGGTACTTGACACCCCTCCATTGTGGCTGTTGAGAAGCCCTGAATGGTGGAGTATGCGGTTAGCGACTAACGGCTTGTTTGCCGAGATATTTGGCGTTGCTGCCCAAGCGTTGTTCGATACGGAGCAATTGGTTGTATTTAGCCACTCTGTCGCTTCGGGCAGGAGCGCCTGTTTTGATCTGTCCACAGTTGGTGGCAACAGCCAAGTCGGCGATAGTTGCATCTTCGGTTTCACCGCTGCGGTGGCTCATCACACTTGTGTAGTGATTGTTGCGAGCGAGCGAAATGGTGTTGAGAGTTTCGGTAAGTGTGCCGATTTGATTGACCTTGATGAGCACACTATTGGCGACTTTCTCGTCGATGCCACGCTGCAATCGTTTTACGTTGGTGACAAACAGATCATCACCTACGAGCTGCACGCGAGAACCCAATGCTTTGGTGAGCGAAGACCATCCGGCCCAGTCGTCTTCTGCCATTCCGTCTTCGATCGAGACGATTGGATATTTGTTGACGAGTGATGTCCACCAGGCAACCAACTGATCACTTGTGAAAACCTGGCCTTCGCCAGTGAGGTGGTAGTTGCCATCTTTATAGAGTTCGCTCATTGCGGGATCGAGTGCGATGGAGATGTCGATGCCTGGCTTGAAACCCGCGGCTTCTATTGCATCAACCAAAATTGCGATTGCAGCTTCATTGCTCGCGAGGTTTGGGGCAAAGCCGCCTTCGTCACCAACTGCTGTGGCGAGTTTGCGATCGTGCAGCAACGATTTGAGTGTGTGATACGTCTCGACACCCCAGCGCAAGCCTTCAGAAAAACTTGTTGCTCCAATTGGCATAATCATGAACTCTTGAAGGTCAACGTTGTTGTCGGCGTGCACGCCACCGTTGAGCACGTTCATCATCGGCACTGGCAACACACATGCCTCGTCGCCACCAATCGATGCAAACAATGGCAATTTGCGTTCGGCTGCAGATGCATGTGCAGTTGCCAAGCTTGCACCAAGAATTGCGTTGGCGCCAAGACGAGATTTGTTTGGGGTTCCATCCAATTCGCATAGTGCATTGTCGATTGCTGATTGATTACTCGCATCGCTGCCAACAAGTGCAGTCGCAATTTCGCCGTTGACATTGGCAACGGCATTGAGTACGCCTTTGCCTTTAAAGCGAGTGCCACCGTCACGAAGCTCGGTTGCTTCATGTGCACCTGTCGACGCCCCGGATGGAACGATCGCTCTGCCGGTAGATCCCGATGCAAGAGTCACGTCTACTTCGACAGTTGGGTTGCCTCGCGAATCTAAAACTTCACGCGCCGCGACATGGCTGATCTTGCTCATGAGAAGATCTTATTGTTTTTTGACTTCATCCCACAATGCATCTAGTTGCTCAAGCGGTGCATTGGCGAGATCAATATCTCGTGAAAATGCAAGTTGCTCGACCTGCTCGAATCGATGGCGAAATTTGTCACTTGCTCCGCGCAGCGCTTGCTCAGCATCGTGGCCAAGGTGTCGCGACAGATTGACCACGCTGAACAGCAAGTCACCCAGTTCCATACGCACCGTTTCTGGGTCGCTGTTGAGTGCAACTGCTTGACGAATCTCTGCGGACTCTTCAACAATCTTTTCAAATGCTCCATCGGCATTTGGCCAGTCGAAACCAACATCAGCCGCTCTTTTTTGAATTTTCGTGGCGTATTGCAGCGAAGGCCCAGACTTTGCCACGCCGGTAAATGTAGATGCGGCACTGTCGGCTGATTTTTTCTCTGAACGCTTTACTTCATCCCACGTCTGCACCACATCGTTTGCACTATTTGCAACGACATCGCCAAATACGTGTGGGTGTCTGCGCACAAGCTTGTCGTGAATTGACCGTGCGACATCGGCCATGCTGAAACGGCCCTGCTGTTCGGCAATGGTTGCGTGAAACTCAACCTGGTAGAGCAAGTCGCCGAGTTCTTCAATGAACGCATCGTCGGTTGATGGGTCGTTTGTGTCGAGTGCTTCGATGGCATCAACAACTTCATACGTTTCTTCGATCAGATGCTTAATAAGCGAGTCATGCGTCTGCTCGCGATCCCACGGGCACTGCTCGCGCAATGTGCGGGCCAATTGATGTAGTCGAGCAAGTTCGCCCGACACTGGCTCGGCCATTTGCGCGATGTACAAAGTGGTGAGGTGATCGGCCGGTAGTACACGATCGAGTTCTTGCCATGTTGTGTGTTCAACGCGTTGATCGGGGAGTCCGAGGTGGTGAAGCAACACAACTGGCTCGTTGCCGTTTGCAGATTCGTGAGACAACTTGACATCGGATAGCACCCAATCGGCGTGTACCTGAGCAACAAGAAGTGGTCCGCGTTCGCCAGATGCTTCAAGCGCAAAACGGTGGCCATCGATGAGACGCACACCTGCATTGACGGGATCGATGCCGAGAGCCTCCCAAGCGAGATCCAAAAAACTTAACGCGGGTAGTACTTGCACATCCACGCGCGAGTCGGCACGCAACTGCGCCACGCTCGACTCGAGAATGAGCGGTGAGCCCGGCACCGCATACAGCACCTCGCCGTGTTGGAGCGCATCAGCAACAACAGCTTCGGTAATTGCGCCATATACGTCTTCAAATGTTGGAAGTGTGTCGTACAGCGAATCAAAACTTGTTGCTGTAGGCATCAAGTCGGCAGTTGGGTGCCGCTTGGTACGCACAAACTGCACTTCAATGCGTTCGATTGCTTCGAGAGTTGCCTGCGTGACGGTATTGCGCGGCCCTGGGCCAAGGCCCACAATCACAACACGTGCGGTCATGAGTTGTGTATCTTCTTCGATTTAGTTCGCGACGATTTTGTTGGTGGCTGCATCGAAGTGACCGTACTGCGATGAAACGGTGACTGTGCTTGTAGCAAGTAATCCAACAACCAGCATTTGTCCTGGTGTTTTAGCCAAGAGACCGTTGAGGGACAAGGTGATGTCTGCGTATGGACGAGCCAAGATCACGTGGTAACCAAAGCTGCTCTTGACTGGGCCGTATGGGACGCCAGGTTTTGCGAGCAGTGCACCAGCAGTGAAGCCGGCATCAAACTGTGCTTGGTAATCGCTCAGCAACACGCAGTCGCCATCAGCGCTTCCCAAGACGCCACCTGTTTCCGCTGCGTTTGGTTCGATCGAGTATTCACCTGCCAATTTTTTGAAGTCTCCACCGTCAATGAGAAGTTTTAAAACCTTGTCGGCGGTGGCTGACTCTTTGACGAGAATGTGTTGCGCACAGATTGCGCCCAGTGAAGCTGGTGCTTTTTCATACATCGCTGCAACTTCTTTTTCTGTCGGCGCCTTAATGCGCGCAAGTGCTAAATCATCTGAATTCATCGACAAAATGAGATCTTTTAAGTCTGGACCTAACGCATCAAAGTTTGGATCCTCTTGCATCTGTGCGAGCACAGCGTCTTTGTCTTCCTGCGTGGCTGCTTCGTTGTATTGCTTGACGATCTGGCTTGTTGCAACACCGCGCAACATTGCGCCAAGTACTGAACGGGCGACATCGCCTGTGGCCTGACCATTTTCGAGCGTGATTTGCTCGGCTTCTGCTAGTTGAAGAATCGTCTTCTCGAACTTGTCAACCGAAACCTCGTCGCCATTAAGAGAAAGGGCAGTCTTGGCAGAGGTTGAAGATCCACAACTTGTAGCAACGAGAACCAACGAAACGAGCATTGCTGCAAGTGCTAGCGGACGACGGAAATGTTTGGTTTGAGGGGTGTTTGAGGCAATTGACATCTGATAGAGCCTAGTTGGCTGGCTCTACAAGTTCTTGGAGGAACCCAACAAGAAATGTGACAGTTACATCATCGTCGAGCTTCGGGTTTGTTGCTTGCGGCAATGTGATGACGAGTTGTTTGATCTTCTCGTTCCAATCTGGGCTTTTGGCAATGCGTTGCAAGCGCATCACTTCACTTGCTTTCAGCGAGATGGGCAACATGCGCGCACGTCCGTCGGCAACAACCAACTCGCGCAATCCAAGACGATGACACTCTGCGCGCAACAAACCCACATTGATAAGTGCAAGAGCAGGTTGTGGCAATGGGCCGTAACGGTCGAGCCATTCGTTGCGAATGTCTTCTACATCCGCCATTGAAGTGACCGATGCGAGTCGACGGTAAGCATCCAAACGCGACTCTTCTTTAGTGACATAGTCGGTTGGCAAGAATGCATTTGTTGGCACGTCAAGTTTGAGTTCGGGAACAACAGATGGAACTTCTTCACCCTTCATCTCCGCTACGGCCTCGGTGACGAGTTGACAATAGAGGTCGTAGCCAACTGCCGCGATGTGTCCACTCTGAGCTTCACCTAGCAAGTTTCCTGCACCGCGAATCTCGAGGTCGCGCATTGCAATTTTGAAACCGCTGCCAAGTTCTGTTGCTTCACCAATTGTTTTGAGACGCTCATACGCATCTTCCGAGAGCACGCGATCTCGTGGATGAAAGAGATATGCATATGCGCGCGAACCACTGCGACCAACACGGCCACGCAACTGGTGCAACTGACCAAGACCAAGTAAGTCTGCGCGCTCGACTACCAGCGTGTTGACTGTTGGCATATCAATGCCACTCTCGATGATGGTCGTGCACACGAGCACGTCGTATTTACCTTCCCAAAAATCGATCACTGTCTGTTCGAGCAACGCCTCGTCCATCTGGCCGTGGGCTACAGCAATGCGGGCTTCTGGCACCAACTCGTGTAATTCGCGTGCACGATCTTCAATTGTCTGCACGCGATTGTGTACCCAGAAAACTTGACCATCGCGCAGAAGCTCGCGACGAATTGCTTCTGTTGCAACTCGCTCGTCTTGCTCTCCGACAAATGTGAGAATTGGTTGCCTATCGGCAGGCGGTGTTTGCAACAGCGACAGGTCACGAATACCAACAAGACTCATTTCGAGTGTGCGGGGAATTGGGGTTGCGGTCAGTGTGAGCACATCCACATTTGTTTTGAGCTGTTTCATTGCTTCTTTGTGAGTGACTCCGAAGCGTTGCTCTTCGTCTACAACTAAAAGACCGAGATCTTTGAACTTGATGGTGTCTTGTAACAGTCGGTGTGTGCCAATAACACAATCAATTTCTCCTGTTGCAAGGCCAGCAATAACTTTTTTGGCTTGCGCTGTCGTGAGAAATCGTGAAATTACTTCGACACGAATTGGATAGCCAGCAAAGCGATCGCTAAATGTGTTGCCGTGCTGAGAGGCGAGCAATGTTGTTGGCACAAGGATTGCGACCTGCTTGCCATCTTGTATGCACTTGAATGCCGCGCGCACTGCAACTTCGGTTTTGCCAAATCCAACATCACCACAGACAAGCCGATCCATCGGCACGCTTCGTTCCATGTCTGCTTTGACCAGATCAATCGCGGTGCGCTGATCAGGTGTTTCAACGAAGGGGAATGCGCTTTCCATTTCGTGCTGCCACGGAGTGTCTTGTGAAAAAGCATGACCAACTGCATTCACTCGCCGCTGATAGAGCACTACGAGTTCTTGTGCGATCTCGCGTACCGCCGAACGAACTCGCTGTTTTGACCTTGCAAAGTCGCTGCCACCTAGGCGGTGCAGAGTTGGCTTTTCTCCACCTATGTATTGACGCACTCCGTCGATGTGATCGGTTGGTACATACAACTTGTCGCCGTCTTTGTAGGCGAGCAACAAATAGTCGCGTTCGGACCCGCTGATCTGTCGCTTAACCATTCCCTCATAGCGACCAACGCCGTGATAGTGGTGCACCACATAGTCGCCCGGTTTGAGATCTTGAAACACTGAAACGGTGTCGCGCTTGTTTGATTTTGCGCGTGGTTGTCGGTGCATGCGCCGACGCCCAGTCAGGTCGGCTTCGGCAATGATCGCCAGTTTGCAATTTGGCAGTGACATGCCGTAATGCAACGGCGCCACAATCACATCTACCGCCACGCCTTCTTGGGAGAACACTTCTTTCAAGCGATCGGCAGAGCCAGTACCTTCTGCGGCAATGACAATCGTCCATTTGTCGGACAACAACTGTTGAACGCGCTTGGCCGTTGCTTGCGCATCGCCAGAGATTGGACCCCAACCTGTGGATTGCACCGAAGGGGCATCAATTGTCTCGGCCGGAAGCGACAACGAAGTAGCCCGCAATGTTGTTGTGGAACCGAGGAGTCTGTCGATTTCGGCATGAAGGCGAGGAAATGTTTTCTCGGCATCACGCGCCCAAGTGGATGCAAGTGCTCGAGCAAGGTCGTCTTCTTCGGCGAGCAAGTCATGTGCGCGGTCGCGCATGCGTCGAGGTTCGACCAACATGAGTTCGCAGTCATCTTGCAAAATATCGGTGAGCAGCAAATCCTTTTCAACGAGCCATGGCAACCAACTTTCCATGCCATCGAAGTTGCCGCCGTCGGCCAAGCGATCCCAATGTTCGCGACCCCACGATTCGGTGGCAACCAGCGAGCGCGCTCGGTCCATGACCTCATCATCAAGTTGCAACTCGCGTGCTGCAAAGATAACCGCTTCGCTCAGCGGGTCGGTAGAACGTTGGTCGTTGACATTAAACGAAGTGAGTCTGTCAACTTCATCGCCCCATAAGTCGATACGCACAGGCGTATTGGATGTGCTCGGGAAAATGTCGATGATCGAACCACGCCGTGCAATTTCGCCACGATGCTCGACGAGTTCTTCGCGTCGGTAACCGCCGTTGACGAGTTGCCTGAGCAGTTCGTCTGCGTCGAGTTCGTCGCCAGGGTGAACAATGATCGGTTCAAAAGTGGTGGCGTTTGGGCCAAGTTTTTGCAACAGTGCTCTTACCGAGCCGACAACAACGCGAGGTCGATCGGCGCCACGCATGCGCCACAGCACTTCCATACGACGGCCCATGGTTTCAACGCTTGGGCTCACACGCTCGAACGGCAGTGTTTCCCACGCAGGAAATAACAACGCATTTTGTGCGCCAAGAAACTGCACAAGATCGTCGTGCAATTGTTGGGCACCCGTGCCGGTAGGAGTAGCAACGATCAATGTTGTTTTGGGTGCACGAGCACTCAATGCACTGATGATCAGTGCGCGTGCATTCTCCGCCACGGCAAGCACCGAGTTTTTACCACCAATTTCGCCAAGTGCTGGCTCGTGTGCCGCGACAACGAGGAGATCGGAAAGTTGCATGGATTGAAGCCGGTAACTCAGCGTGGACTAACGCGCGTTGATCTGTTGCATGGCAGCCTGCGCGCCTTGTTCGACAATCAAAACAACTGCTTCTGCGGCAGTTACCACTGCAATGTCGAGCACTTGGCGCTCATTCTGTGGCACTCGAGACAAAACATGATCGGCGCCTTCTTCTTTTGAACTTGGTTTGCCAAC
>JBIKID010000031.1:0-16482 GCA_044361815.1 Ilumatobacteraceae bacterium
CGCCAGCTGAACTGAAAGCAAACTCGGCAGCACAAATGGCAGGTCTCGCTTACGGCCTCGCCGCGATTGGACCAGGCATCGGAATCGGAATGATTTTCGGTAAGGCCATCGAAGCAATGGCACGTCAGCCGGAGTCGGCAGGCATGGTTCGCACCACAATGTTCTTGGGTGTTGCATTTACCGAAGCCCTCGCACTTATCGGCTTCGTGGCCTTCATTCTGCTCAAGTTCGCCTGACCAATGCGAGTACACGTAACGACATTGCAGGGTGACCTGGTCGAGGTGCGCTTCTCCGCTGAAGAGGCGACCACCTCTGGCGAGGCAACCACCACGGCCGAGACCACTGGTCCGAACCCGATTTCTCCTGAGGGCAAAGAGCTCATCTGGGGTGCTGGCTCGTTCTTGGTGTTTCTCGTCATCATGCGCGTGTTCCTTTTCCCAAAACTTAAAAAGGGAATGGACGCTCGTTACAACGGAATCCGCGAAGACTTTGAACAGGCAGACGCAACTCGTTTGTCGGCAAAGACAGACGTGTCTAAGTATGAAGCAGCTCTTGCCGAGGTTCGCACCGAAGCAGCAGGCCGCGTTGACAAAGCACGTCAGACATTGGATCAAGAACGCAGCACGAAGATCGCAGAAGCAAATGCCCGTATCGCCGCAAAGCGACAGGCTGCTGATGCCGAAATCAATGCTGCACGATTGGCAGCACGCGACCAAGTCGCTGCTGCAGTAGCAACGGTTACCGCACGCACTACGCAGCTTGCAGTGGGCAAGTCTCCAGACGCGAGTGTTGTGCAAAAGGCCGTGCAAGAAGCAATGCAGTCAGGAGCACGTTCATAATGAAGCATGTCATTGCGTTGTTGGCAAGTGAAGATCCAACGATTACGCACCACTGGTTGTTGCCAGAGACTGCCGAAATCGTTTATGGAGGCTTGGCTTCTGTAATCGTGATCGGTGCGCTGGTGAAATTTGCTGGCCCAATGATCAAAAAGAGCTTCAATGCTCGCACAGAAAGAATTCAGAAAGAGCTCGACGATGCTGCCGGCGCAAAGGTCACTGCCGATTCGGATGCCAAAAACATTCGTGCAGCACTGGGTGACATTGCAGGCGAGCGTGCTCGCATGTTGGCTGAAGCCGACACGCAAGCAGCAGCAGTGTTGAGCGAAGGTCGAGTACGCATCACCGCAGAAGTTGCTGAACTCGAAGCCAAAGCCGAAACCGATCTCAATTCGGCACGTGGTCGTTCGAGCGATGAATTGCGCGCCGAGATTGCACTCCTTTCCTCGATCGCAACGCCAGCAGTTGTGCAAGCAACACTCAATGATCAAACCAAAAATGAGTTGATCGAGTCATTCATCTCGAGCGTGGGAGCAGGCCGATGAGCAGTGTAAAAATTGAGGCATACGCAACTGCATTGTTTGAGATCGCTCAAGCCGATGGCACTCTTGCACTTGTTGAAGACGAATTGTTTCGTGTGGCTCGTGCATTTGAATCAAATGAGCAATTGCGCAACACATTGAGCGACTCAACAATTCCAGCAGATCGTCGTCAGCAAGTTGCCGAGCAGTTGCTTGGCGCCAAAGCATCCAACACCACAACACAACTTGTGTCGTTGGTGATTGGCAGCGGCCAGGTGCGCGACTTGCCAGCAATTGTCGACTCACTCGTCAAGCGTGCGTCGAGCGAGAAGCAACAAGAAGTTGCCGAAGTTCGTAGCGCAGTTGCATTGAGCGACGATCAAAAAACTCGTCTCACTGCAGCCCTCACCAAAGTGACGGGCAAACCAGTAAATCTCAAAGTTGTCATCGACCCAAGCGTGTTGGGTGGCTTGGTTGCAGTAGTTGGTGACGAAGTCATCGACGACACCGTGCGCACCCGTCTCGACCAGTTGAAGACCCGAATCTGATTTCGTTCTGAAAGGACAAAAACATGGCTGAATTAACACTCTCCGCAAGTGACATTGCGGCAGCGATTACCAAAGGACTCGATGGCTACACGCCGTCTACCGAAGCTCGCACCGTTGGTCGCGTGACCGAAGTGGGTGACGGTATTGCTCGTGTCAGCGGCTTGCCAGATTGCGCCGTCAACGAGTTGCTCGAGTTTGAAGGCGGAGTTGTGGGCTTGGCCCTCAACTTGGATGAAGACTCAATCGGTGCCGTAGTACTCGGTGAAGCATTCTCGATCGAAGAAGGTCAACCAGTAAAAGCAACTGGTCGTATTTTGTCGGTGCCAGTTGGCGACGCAATGTTGGGACGCGTTGTAAACGCTCTTGGAACACCAATCGACGGCAAGGGAGACATTGTTGGTTCAATTTCTCGCCGTGTAGAAGTGCAGGCGCCAGGAATCATGGGTCGCAAGCCAGTGCACGAACCACTTCAGACCGGAATCAAGGCCATTGACGCCATGACCCCAATCGGTCGTGGTCAACGCGAGTTGATCATTGGTGACCGCAAGACTGGCAAGACCACAATTGCGATCGACACCATCATCAACCAACGCGGTTTGGGTGTGAAGTGCATCTATGTGGCTATCGGCCAAAAGGGTTCGACCGTTGCGCAAACAGTAGAAGTACTTCGTCAATACGGCGCACTTGAATACACCGTAGTTGTGGCTGCACCTGCATCTGATCCAGCACCGTTTAAGTACCTCGCGCCTTACGCGGGTTGCGCAATCGGTCAGCACTGGATGGAAAACGGTGAGCACGCACTCGTTGTGTACGACGACTTGTCAAAGCAAGCAGAGGCGTATCGCCAGATGTCATTGCTCTTGCGTCGTCCACCAGGTCGTGAGGCTTACCCAGGCGACGTGTTTTACCTACACAGCCGCTTGCTCGAGCGCGCAGCAAAATTGAGCGATGCAAACGGTGCGGGTTCACTCACTGCATTGCCAGTGATCGAAACCAAAGCAGGCGACGTGTCGGCGTACATTCCAACCAACGTGATCTCGATCACCGATGGTCAGGTGTACTTGCAAGACAACTTGTTCAAGTCTGGTGTTCGTCCAGCCGTCGACGTAGGTATCTCGGTATCTCGCGTGGGTGGTGCTGCACAGATCAAAGCAATGAAGAGCGTTTCCGGAACACTCAAGCTTGACTTGGCGCAGTTCCGTGAACTTGAAGCATTCGCAACGTTCGGTTCTGAACTCGACCCAATTTCAAAAGCACAGCTCGAGCGCGGTTATCGCTTGGTCGAGTTGCTCAAGCAACCGCTCAACAGCCCGATGTCGATCGATGAGCAAGTTGTCTCGATCTTCGCTGGCACAAAGGGTTACCTCGACACCATTCCAGTGTCCGATGTACGCCGCTTTGAAAACGAGTTGCTCGAACACATGCGCAGTCGTCATGCATCAGTACTTGCTGGCATCCGTCAAGATCCAAAGGCAGATGTGCCAAAAGATCTTGCATCGATTGTCACTGCGTTCAAAGATGCATTCCGCATTACATCCACCACGGCATCAGCCGACCCAACTCGCACCGATGCCGGTGAAGTTGGCGACGCAGCCTCAGCCAAGACTCTCGCAACGGAGTAATACATGGCTGGCGGTCAAGAGCGCATTCTGCGCGGACGAATTCGGTCCGTTCAGGCGACAAAAAAGATTACGCGTGCAATGGAATTGATCGCTGCTTCACGCATCGTCAAAGCCCAGCAACGCGTAATCGCCGCCGTGCCGTATAGCGAACGCATCACCGAAGTTGTCAAAGATTTGGCAGCAGGTGGCGCAGGACTCAATAGCGAATTCTTGAAGCCACGCGAAAACATTCGCACCACCTGCTACGTGGCTATCACTGCCGACCGTGGTTTGTGCGGTGGTTACAACTCAGGTGTGTTGCGTGCAACCGAAGGCGAAATCAAAGCCGACGTGTTGGCTGGCAAGGACTACTTAGTCGTGCCTGTTGGCCGCAAAGCAGAGGGCTATTTCCGCTTCCGTGGCTACAAAATGGGCACGGGCTTCGCAGGCTTTTCAGACGGCCCAAGTTATGCCGATGCCAAACGCATTGGTGAGTATGTCGTTGACATGTACATCAAAGGTGAGATTGATCGCGTCGAGCTGGTGTACACACGTTTTGTTTCGGCCGGCACACAAGAACTCGTGCGTCGACCACTCGTACCACTCGAGCAATCTGTCGCTGCGGGTGGCGACGGCAAGCCTGCTGGTTCCAACAGCAGCTACGAGTTTGAGCCAGATCCAGAAGTGATCTTGCAAACGTTGCTTCCACGCTACGTAGAGGCGCGCGTTTATGCAGCACTATTGAATGCCGCAGCAAGTGAGCACGCATTCCGTCAACGCGCCATGAAGGCCGCGACTGACAACGCAGAAGAACTCGTCAAAAACCTCTCGCGCATCATGAACCGCGCGCGTCAAGATTCAATCACTACCGAAATTATGGAAATCGTTAGCGGCGCCGAAGCACTCGGCACTAAGTAAGTCTGCATACAAAGATCAAAAACAGGAGCACAACATGAGCACAGCAACAAAAAACCCAACAGGACTCAAGGATGGTCGAGTAGTCGCCATTGCTGGTCCAGTTATCGACGTCGAGTTTCCTCGCGGAGCACTCCCAGAGCTCAACCAAGCTCTTGAGTTCACCGTCAACGTGGAAGGCAAGGACATTTTCATCCTTGCTGAGGTTGCACAACAGTTGGGTCACAGCCGTGTGCGTGCAGTGTGTTTGAAGCCAACTGACGGTCTTCGTCGTGGTACTCCAGTGCGCAACACCGGTCACGGTTTGCAAGTTCCAGTGGGCGACAAGACACTTGGTCACGTATGGAACGTGTGGGGCGACTGCCTTGACGGCAACAACGACGACTTCAAGGATGTCGAGCGTTGGGACATCCACCGTCCAGCACCAGACTTTGCAGCGCTCGAGCCAAGCCGTCGCATGTTTGAAACCGGAATTAAGGTCATCGACTTGCTCACCCCATATTTGGCCGGTGGAAAAATTGGCTTGTTCGGTGGTGCAGGTGTTGGCAAGACCGTTCTCATCACCGAAATGATTAATCGCGTGGCATCAAACCACGGTGGTGTGTCGGTATTTGCCGGCGTAGGCGAGCGCACCCGTGAGGGCACCGACTTGCGCATGGAAATGGAAGAGTCTGGCGTGTTCGAAAAAGCCGCACTCGTGTTCGGCCAGATGGACGAACCACCAGGCGTGCGCTTGCGCGTTGCTCTTTCGGCTCTCACCATGGCCGAGTATTTCCGCGACGTAAAAAACCAAGACGTGTTGTTGTTCGTCGACAACATATTCCGCTTCGTACAAGCTGGTTCTGAAGTATCAACGCTGTTGGGCCGCATGCCATCAGCCGTGGGTTATCAGCCAACACTTGCTGACGAAATGGGTCAGTTGCAAGAGCGCATCACGTCAACGCGTGGTCGATCGATTACATCGTTGCAAGCCGTATACGTGCCTGCTGACGACTACACCGACCCAGCTCCGTTTACGACCTTTACGTTCTTGGATGCAACAACTGAGTTGTCACGACAGATCGCATCGTTGGGTATTTACCCAGCAGTGGACCCACTTGCTTCAACATCGACAATTTTGTCGCCTGAAGTTGTTGGTGATCGTCACTACAACGTTGCTCGTCGTGTGCAAGAAATCTTGCAGCGCTACAAGGAACTTCAAGACATCATCGCGATTCTTGGTTTGGATGAATTGTCGGAAGAAGATCGTCAGACTGTGTCTCGTGCACGTAAAGTGCAGCGATTCTTGTCGCAGCCGTTCTTTGTTGCTGAAGTGTTCACCGGTTTGAAGGGTGAGTACGTTAAGACAGAAGACACTGTGGAGAGCTTCGAGTCGATCATTAAGGGCGACTTGGATGATGTTCCGGAACAGGCGTTCTTGAACGTCGGCGGCGTTGATCAGGTGTTGGCAAAAGCCAAAGCACTGCAGGAAAACGCTTAATCATGGCCGATGCTGGTGCTCTTCGCGTAGAGGTGGTTTCACCTGAGCGTGTGCTGTTTACAGGTGATGCCCGTCAGGTCATCACCCGCACGCTCGATGGTGGCGAAATCGCTTTCTTGCCTGGGCACATTGCATTCTTGGGTGCACTTGTCGAGAACCACACACGTATCTACCTCAGTGATGGCACGGTACAAGACCTTGCCGTTCACGGTGGATTCGTTGATGTGGCTCCTGATCATGTGACGATTTTGTCTGACTCGGCAGAACTTGCTGCAGACATTGACATCGATCGTGCTCGTGCAGCGCTTCAGCGTGCTGAAGATGCAATGCGCGGTGAGCATGATGCAACCGTTGAGTCAGCATTGCGTCGCGCGCATGCGCGACTTGCCGCTGCAGGCGGTGTCACCGACACCCGTGCAGCAGCACACTAAATAATTAGCCAGTCTTCGCAATCAGTCCGACGACTGATCCAATGATGACAAGGTTGATCGAGAGAAACCCAAGCATTTTCCCCACGAATTCTCGATGAGATTTGACGTTCGCGTCATCAAAACGCTTATTCAAATCGTCGAATCTGAAATTGATATTTGCAGTGAATTCTTCAAACCGCTTGTTCATGTTGGCGGTGAAGTCGTCGAAGCGTTTGTCCATGGCTGCGAAACGTTTGTCGATGTTGGCGGTGAAGTCGTCGAAGCGCTTATCGACAGAATTGAAGCGTTCGGTCATAGCTTCGAAGCGAATATTCATGGTGTTCTGGAGCCAGTCGATCTTCGACTCGATGTGCACGAACCCAGTGCGTGTTTCAGTTACGAAACCTCTGAATTCGGAATACGTAACAAACTCATGGTCATCGTTGTCCAAATGTGACGTCATTTCTCAGATCGTTACACAGTTGTTGCTCTAGCTGTCAAGTACCAGAAAGCTTTATGGGTGCAGGCCCCGCATGCGGTGCGCATCAGCAATCGTTTTGACACCCAAAACTGTTGCTGCCAATCGGTTCGGCAACTTCGTTTCTTGAGTAAACGCATAAAAGCGCTCAAACGCTGCACGCATCAAGTCGATGACTCGAGCATTCACTTCATCTTCGTCCCATGTGAGGTGAGCAAAGTTTTGACATTGCTCAAGGTATGAACAAGTAACACCACCTGCGTTGGCATAGACATCGGGGATGACGACAACGCCGTTGTCGGCAAAGATGAGATCGGCTGTTGGGGTGAGGGGACCATTGGCGCCTTCAACAACAAGCTTTGCTTTCATGCCGTTTGCTTCCACTTCGCCAACTGCTTCACCAAGTGCGCATGGCATCACGATGTCACAGTCGAGACCAAACACTGCTGCAGAACCAGCAAGGCCCCGAGCGACAACTTCACCTACGCCGGTGTCACAAACACTTCTGGCACCTTCGCGCATTGCCTTGTCGATCTTTGCAAGGTCGAGTCCGTTGTCGGAATGAATAGTTCCACCAACGTCAGAGAGACCGACAATAAGTGCGCCACGAGCAGACGCAAGTCGTGCAGCCCATGAGCCCACTTGTCCGTAACCCTGAATCGCAATTTTTTTGCCAGCAAGCGAAGTACCCAACTTGCCGAGCATCAGTGCAGCAGCTTCAACAACACCGCGTCCAGTTGAAGATTCACGACCGAGTGATCCACCAAGTTCAATTGGTTTGCCAGTGACAACACCTGGTGTCGATTGTCCGACACCAGTCGAGTACTGGTCCATGATCCATGCCATGATCTGGGCGTTGGTGCCTACATCTGGTGCTGGCACGTCGCGATCTGGGCCGAGAAATGAAGCGATCTCCGAAATGTAACGGCGCGTGATGCGTTCAATTTCACCGATTGAATATTGTTTTGGATCAAAGCAGACTCCACCTTTTGCGCCACCGAGCGGCAAGTTGGCAATCGCAGTCTTGAGTGACATACCTATGGCAAGGGCAACTACCTCATCACGACTTACCTCGTGGTGATAGCGAATACCACCCTTGGCTGGTCCGCGAGTGGTGTTGTGATGCACTCTCCACCCAACGAGTTGGTCTCGTGATCCGTCGTCGCGTCGAAATGGAATTGCCACTTCGATGATTCGTCTTGGCGTAACGATCGTCTCGATCAAGCCATCTTCCAAATTCAGCCACTCGCCGGCCTCACGAACTCGCAGTTCGGCCGCTTCGAGTGCTGAGTAGGTCTTATATGACGCCTTTGTCATACTGTTCCTTTCAGCAACGTTGCTTCGTACAGACTAGATCACAGAGCATGCCCTGGACGTTAAGCAACGCGGGTATAGGTTGAGCACATGAAACTCGGACCAGGACTTACCTTTTCGTGGAAACGTGCTTTGGGTGTAACCAAAGCCAAACGCAAAATTTCCCGTGCAACCGGCGTTCCACTCACACGACAAGGCCGACGTAGCAAACTCGGTCGTTGGATGGGGATGAAATAGAGGCACAACAGTTCATACCGATGATGCCACTTATGGTTCGGAATTAGGATTGCTGCATGAAGATCGTTGATGGACTCTTGTACTCACGAAGTCATGAGTGGGTGCTTGTCGATGGAGAGTCGGCGCGAGTGGGTATCACCGATCACGCTCAAGATGCACTTGGGCAAATTGTTGATGTGCAATTACCCTCGATTGGTGACGCAGTTGTTGCAGGTAAAGCTGTTGCAGAAGTCGAGAGCAGCAAGAGCGTGAGCGACATTGGTTCGCCCGTCAGTGGAACTGTGGTCTTAGTCAACGAATTGCTAGCTGATTCACCAGAGTTGATTAACTCCGACCCGTTTGGTGCAGGATGGTTGTATGAGGTGCAGCTCTCGTACAACGAGATGCTGGAGGGTTTGATGTCTGCAGATGAGTATCGAACACTCACGCAATAACGATTGACCGATCAGTCAACAAAGAAGGTCCAAGAATATGTGCGAGAAGCATTTTCGCCATCTTTGATGAGCCAATAACGGACACTGCCCGTATGTTCTCCCTGAGCGAGATTAGCTATCGGTGCGCCAGGTTGAGGAAGAAAACTGATGATGTAGTTGCCAACATCAAAGACTGCAGTGGGGGGCAAGTCAATTTGTGCGCCAGGTGCAATTTGTTTGCCCGTAGAAATAATTTCATCAAGACGAGTTGTTGGAAGCTCGATGCCATCAATTGTCAACGTTGCGGTGTATCCCTCAACGAAGTCGACAATTATTTCTGTTTGTTGGAGCACTTGATCACCTTGACCTGGTGAAATTTGTTCAATCGCGTCGGGAAGATTTGATGAATCACGGCCAGTGAGTCCAGTGCGTGCTCCAAGCACGAACATCACGAGACCAGCAGAGATACCAATACTGATGATGAGCAGTTTGTAGTCAATTTTTTTCACTGCTCTATTCTCGCTGATTTTCTACAAACTTCAATAACTTTGGGCCATTGGTCACATGGCACTGGGCGGCAAGCCCTATTCTGGACTAGGTTTAATGGCTCATGAGTAGACAAGATCCATTGGTTGGCGCGTTATTTGCCAACCGATATCGCATCGGTGATTCTCGAAGTGGAGGATCTGGCGAGTCGTCGGTATACAACGCAACCGACGTGCGTAGCCAAAAACGTGTGGTGATTCGAGTTTCGACGGCGCAGTCCCTTATTGACTTGGATAGTGGCGTAGTACTTGTTGCAGATGCAGTCGAATTGTTTAAACGTCAGACGCAAATGCTTGCGAGTATGTCGCATCCTTCACTTGCCTCAATAGATGACTGGGGTACGCAAGAGGTTGACGGAAAGTTGTATGCCTTTACCGTGCTTGAGCATTATGCAGGTGGCACTTTGCGCGAGATTCTGGACCGTGGCCGCAGACTTACTCCATCTCAAGCTCTTGCGGTCGGGCTTGATGTGTGTAGAGCATTGCACTTTTTGCACGGCAAAGGCTGGGTACATGGAGATGTACGTCCAGCAAATATTTTTTTAGGTGATGACTCGCGAGTAAGGCTTGCAGGATTGGGCTTGAAGCGCGTGGTGAACTCGGAACAGATGAGCATTGAGCAAGCAGGTTATGCAGCACCAGAGATCGCAACTGGTCAGCAACCAACCGAACAGAGCGATGTGTATTCGCTCGCACTGACATTGCTCGAAATGATTACTGGAACGCTGCCATTTGTGGGTGACACCGCGGCAATTACGCTTGCCGCACGAATCGACAAATTGTTGCCAGTGTCAGCCGACCTTGGACCAATCGCCGTACCGCTCGAGCGCGCAGGACGACCAGAAGCAAGCGAACGATTCAGCGCAATCGATTTTGGCCGTGCATTTACTTCGATCGCTGACAAGATGCCGATGCCTCAGCCCATAGAGCCACTTGAGTCAAAGAGTTTTGAGGCAGTGATCGAGGAAAAGATCATTGATCGGACAGGCGAGATTCCGCGGCCTGTGGTGCCATCTGCTGCGTCGGAGCAGAAAATGGTAATCAACAATTCTGATGAACCAATTCGTGTAGCGAACCCAGACGAAATCAAACGACACAAAAGATTCGTAATTGTTGGGGCGGTAGTTGCGTTGTTGATTGCCGGAGGTATCTCGTATCAAGTATTTGTCAAAAGCTCACACACTGTGCCTGCCTTTATCGAAATGAACGAAGGGGAAGCTCGCAACTTGATGGTGCCGTTTAAGTGGACAATCGTTGTAACAGCTGAGCGCAGCGACGATGTACTTGCTGGCAATGTCATTCGCACTGAGCCAGCTTCAGGCGAATCACTGGAAGAGGGCAAGACGTTAACTCTTGTCATTTCGCAAGGACCATCGCTTGCAGAATTGCCTGAATTGGTTGGTAAGACCATGCAAGAAGCCGTCGATGCACTGACAGCGCTCGAACTCGTGCCCGCTCAAAAAGACGCTGCAAGCGAAGACGTTGTTGCAGGCTCAGTGATTTCATGGTTGGTGCCAGAGCAACCAAGTTTGATACCTGGGGACAAAGTGCTGCGCGGAACTGCCATCGATGTGTTGGTTTCAACTGGCCCAGCGCCGCGTGAAATGCCATTACTTGTAGGGATGACTCTTGAACAAGCACAGACGGTGATGAATGATTTGCGTTTGCTATTAGTTGAGACACCAGCCGCCAAAAGCAATGCTGCAGCCGAAGGATTGATAGGTGCCCAATCGGTAGCGCCGGGCACCCAAATTGCACGTGACTCACAAGTTGCCTACGCGATTTCACTCGGACCAGATTTGGTGGAAATGCCTCGGATCATTGGCAATAGCTTTGCAACGGTAGAACCAAGACTTCTTGAAGCAGGATTCGTTGTGGGAAAAGTCACAGGAAAACCAAATTACAAATTGCGCAAGGCATTTGTTGGTGACAAAGCGGTTACCAATGGTGATCAGGTTGCACGCGGTGCAACAATCGATCTTGTGTTCCCTTAAGACAACAGCTTTGATGCACTAGCGCATTATTGTGGAAGAGTGAAAAAGAACGAGCACCTCGCAAAGTCGCTCGATGATGAAGTCGGAGTTATCGACTCTGGTGGTGTTGACGAAATTTCAGTTATTCCTTGGTCGCGCTTGCTTACAGGCAGGGTTGCAAAGACGGTCGGTTTAACGCATCGCAAAGCCACTCTTGGCGTGTTATTGGCATCGGTGTTTACGGTGAGTTTTACAATCACTCTGCTTGTGGTTTCGCTCAAGACTGTTGCTGACAGTCTTGGTAGCAGCGTGACCGTATTGAGTTGGACAATTACTGCACCGCTCTTGGCGTTTGGTGTGGTTGGGCCTGCCTTCGGAAAATCTGGAGACCTATGGGGCCACAAGCGAATGTTTGTCGGTGGGTTGTTTTTCGCTGGCATATTCTCGCTGATCAGTGGCTTTGCTTGGAATGCGGTTTCGCTCATTGTGTTTCGTACATTGTCGGCCGCAGCAGGTGCCGCGACAGGGCCCGCTGCGATGGCATATATCAACCGTATGTTTCGTGCTGACGAGCGAGTGAGGCCACTTGGTTATTGGAGTTTTGTGACTGCAGGTGCACCCGTGCTTGGTGTTGTTGCTGGCACGCCGCTCGTAGAGATTTTTGGTTGGCGTGTGATCTTTTTGGTGCAGGCACCACTGTGTGTGCTTGGCGCATTGGTGTCTTATAGATTGCTGCCCGACACTGATCGCCAAGAGAACGTGCGATTTGACGTGAAAGGTTCGGTAACACTTGGTGCAGGCTCGGTGTTGCTCTTGCTCACGATCAACCGAGGCAACTCGTGGGGTTGGACAAGTGCAGCAACTTTGACAAGCGGTATTGCAGGAATCGCAGCGTTACTGATTTTTTATCGAGTTGAGAAAACTGCGACAGATCCCTTGATTCCAGTGAAGTGGCTACGCACACGCAACGTGGCGTTTCCCGTTGCCACGCAGGGACTCATGAACATGGCGTATATGGGAAGTTTTTTGTTGCTCCCGCAATTGCTCGAGAATGGTCTTGGTTACAAACCTTCCCACATTGGTTGGCTAGTGATTGCGAGACCTTTGACATTCTCGTTGATTGCTCCGATGGCCGGCTACATCGTGGGCAGATCAGGCGAGCGCAATACCGGGATGGCGGGTGCAGTGGCAATTTTCCTGGCCATGATTGTGATGCACGGCATCGGTGCAGGCACACAAGATTGGGTGATTGCATTGAGTCTGGCACTGACTGGATTAGGAATGGGGATTGCAGCACCAAGTCTTACTGCGCTGCTCGCAGCATCGGTGAAGTCGAGCGACATGGGGGTGGCAAGCGCCATGCAACAACTGATGTCACAAATGGGTGCTGTGATGGGCGGGGCACTGATGATCAGCGTGCACGACATCACTGAAAGCTCTGGCAAAGTTGTGAGCTATTCCAATGGGCTATTAGTCGGTGTTGTGTGTGCAGCGCTGGCGATTGTGACTGCAAGTTTGGTGCGATCAGTAGATCACACTGCAAACGCTCTGTAACTTTATTGCTTCGAAGTAATGCCGCGAATTTCAGCAGCAACTTGCTCGGCAAGTTCGGTTGCCGGCATCACTGAAGGCATCATCAACATCTTGCTGACATCGCCTTCAACCTTGATGCGGCCCGACATGAAGGCTTGCATGCCTGCCTGTGGGTCTTGATCAAAAAATACCTTGTGCGCGGTTTCGTAGTCGGTGGTCACCGTCAGGTCTGGCTCGCTGATGTGGCCTAAGTCCATCACCAAAACACCAGTCGATGTATCGATGTGGCTGTTGATGTCGCCGTTGCCAAATGGAACCTTGGTGATGACTTGGTTCATGCGAATCGTGATGGGGATTTTTGGTACCTGATCTTGATATTTTGCACGAATAACTCGTGCTTCGGTGATCCACTCTTCGGATAAAAACGGGTGAGGCATGGGAAGAACTTTAGTTGGAGAATTTGCGAATGGCGTCTCGTGTGTTGAGTGCCACAGTGCGTGCGGATTGCGCAAAGTCGTTGCCGTTACTTGCGTAGAGCACTGCACGTGAAGAATTGATGATCAGCCCTGTGCCGTTGGCTGTGCGACCCGCCGTGACTGCGGCTTGAATGTCGCCACCTTGTGCACCAATGCCAGGAACCAGCAAAGGCATATCGCCAACAATTGCACGAACTTCGGCCAGTTCGGACGGATATGTCGCGCCCACGACAAGAGCACACTCACCAATCGTGTTCCACTTTGTTGCTGCAGTACGTGCGATCACTTTGTAGAGCGGCTCGTCATTGATGAGCTGTGACTGAAACTCGGCGCTGCCCGGGTTTGAAGTGCGACACAGCACGATGGTGCCCTTGCCGGCCGTGCGCAAAAATGGCTCAAGCGAGTCGGTGCCCAAATACGGATTGACAGTGACCGCGTCTGCTTGATAACGCTCGTAAGCCTCGCGTGCATAAAGCGTTGCTGTGTCACCGATGTCGCCTCGCTTGGCGTCGAGAATGAGCACAATGTGCGGGTACTGGGTGCGAATGTGGTCGCAAACTGCTTGCAACTGTGCTTCTGCTCCGATGGCGGCGAAATAAGCGATCTGTGGTTTGAATGCACACACAGTGTCTGCTGTGGCATCGACGATGTCAATGCAAAACTTTTGCACACCAAGTGGGTCAGTTTGCAGATGTGCTGGGAGTTTGCTGATGTCTGGATCGAGTCCTACGCACAATGCAGAATTATTTGTAGCCCACGCAGAGTTGAGTTTGGAAGTAAAGCCCACGAGAAACTGTGTATTAGTCGGTAATGGTGATGGCGCCAGTAGGGCACAAGTCTTCGGCAAGTTTTACTTTGGCTCGCAACGACTCGTTTGGATTTTCTTGCAGGACATGCAAGAAGCCATCATCGCGAATCTCAAATACCTCTGGAGCCTGATTGACGCAGCCGCCTGTCGCGGCGCACATATCGAAGTCAACGGTTATCTGCATGAGATCAGACTAGTTGAGCTATTTGGTATTTCTGTTTGCGCCGTGCTTTGCGTCATGACGCTCAAATGCATTGAGGACGGCACGCAATGATGCGGTGATGGTGTTTGGGTCGATACCGACGCCCCAGCGGGTGTGGCCAGATTCATCACCCGTTTCGACGTAGGCAACTGCAGTTGCTTGCGAACCCTGACCAAGTGCATGCTCGGTGTAGTCCTTGACGTCGAGGTTGCCTTTGAATTCGGCGCGGATGGCATGCACAAATGCATCGATTGGGCCGTTGCCTTTAGATGTAAATGTCTTGCGTGTGCCATCGATGTCGATTTGGGCGGTGATCTCGGTGTGTCCAGTTGTCGAGTCGCTACGCAATTCGTGGCTCACTAAATTGCAGCGAGGGACTGATGGCAGATATTCCGCAGTAAATGCATCCCACATCATCACTGGAGAGATTTCGCTGCCCGAATCTTCGGTGAGGTGCTGAATGTTTTGCGAAAACTCGATTTGCAATCGGCGTGGCAGGTCAAACCCGTGCTCGGTCTTCATGATGTAGGCAACGCCACCCTTGCCGGACTGGCTGTTGACACGAATCACTGCCTCGTATGAACGGCCAACATGCTTTGGGTCTATAGGCAGGTACGGAACGCCCCATTTGTCGTAGTCATTAGGCAATACCTCAAGACCTTTTTTGATTGCGTCTTGATGACTGCCTGAAAACGCGGTGTACACAAGGTCACCAACATATGGATGACGCTCGGCAACTGGAAGTCGGTTGCAATACTCGGCATCGCGGCGCAAAGCGTCGATGTCAGTGATGTCAAGTTCTGGGTCAACACCATTCATGAACAGGTTCATTGCCAAGTTGACAATGTCAACGTTGCCCGTGCGCTCTCCGTTGCCAAACAGCGTGCCTTCAACTCGGTCGGCACCTGCAAGCACGCCAAACTCGGCTGCCGCAACGGCGCAACCACGGTCATTGTGTGGGTGCAACGAGATGCACACCGTATTGCGGTTTTTGATCGTGCGAATAAACCACTCAATCACGTCGCCGTACACGTTTGGTGTGTAGCACTCAACTGTTGCTGGCAAGTTCAAGATAAGTGGAGTAGTCGTGGTCGGTTTGATGACATCCATGACCGCTTCACAAATTTCAATTGCAAACTCTGGCTCGGTGAGCGTAAAGCTTTCTGGCGAATACTCATAACGCACTTCGGTGCCCTTGAGCATTGGCTCGAGCTCTTTGCACAACTGGGCAGCCTTGACTGCAATGTCGACCACACCAGCCTTTTCAAGACCAAATACGACGCGACGCTGCAACGGGTTGGTGGAGTTATAAAAGTGCACAATTGCTCGCGGTGCACCCTGCAAGCATTCGTAGGTGCGCTTGATCAAGTCGACGCGGCATTGCACCAGCACCTGAATCGTGACATCTTCGGGAATGAGATCTTGCTCGATGATGTGGCGAACAAAGTCAAAGTCGGGCTGACTTGCAGACGGAAAACCAACTTCAATTTCTTTGAATCCCATTTTGACAAGAGTTTTAAACATGCGCAGTTTGCGCTCTGGATCCATCGGATCAATCAAAGCCTGATTGCCATCTCGCAAGTCGACTGAACACCACAACGGTGCCTTGGTGGTGACGTTGTTTGGCCACGTGCGATCAGTAAGCACGACCGGAATAAACGGCGAGTACTTCTCGTAAGGCATCTTCTTCGGTTGTACGGGCTTTGGTGCCATGGTCATGTCTTTCGTGTCTTTGGTGTTTTTAGTGATTTTGTCGTGATAATGAAAAACCCCCTGACCTTTTCAGGTTCAGAGGGTTCGGCGGCAGCGGTTATGAGGCTGTCGCCGTTAGGTAAGTAGGAGGCTGCTTGCTGTTGACGTCATAACGATGTCCAGCATATCGGGGGCAATCCGCCCCGTAGTTAATACGGCGTTGGTGCCAAGAAATTGGCGAACTGCCACGGATCCGAGTGGTCGAGCAAACGAGTGTCGTTGCCGTAACCAGGGAAGAGATCGTTGCGATTCTTGAGCGGTGTCCAGTCGGACGGTGCCGAATGAATTGGCCCAATATATGGCCGTGTTGCATCGAGAACTTTCTTCCACGGCAATTCGTCGGGTACTCGAACGCCTTCCGAAGGGCAATCGAGCAACCACGTGATGGCGCCGACAACTGAGCCAGCAACCTGAACGGTTGTTGCACTCTGGTTTGGAAT
>JBIKID010000099.1:0-5043 GCA_044361815.1 Ilumatobacteraceae bacterium
CTCGTTTGGATGATCTAGGACAGATCCGCATGCTGAACAAAACGTGGCCTCGGGAGGATTTCGATGCCCACATGAGTTACAAAACGTATAGGCCATACCCATACCGTAGCGTTCAGCCAACACGCCCCGCACGAAGGTTTGCCCGAATGACGGGTACATACATAACAGCCGTGAAATAACTCAAAGCAAGCCCTGGCGCCGCGAAGATCCAGCCCAGAGTCGTTGCCCCATCGGCCAGAACACTTGAACTGGAGCCCAACAACAGCAAAGGCACAGATGTCATCAAGAACAGTGTGTACCACTTTCCCCAATAGCTGACCGCAAATCGCTGCATGCCAAAGAACGTCGCAATCAACATGGCTCCACCAACCAAAAACTCGCGAACCAAAATGGCGAGGCAAAACCATCTCGGCACACCACCATCAATCATCACGCCAATGGTTGCAACAATAAACAACATGCGGTCAACGAACGGATCAAACACTGATCCAAATACTGAAGTTTGATTGAGCTTTCTAGCCACCCAACCGTCAATCCAATCGGTATACGAAATTGCCCCAAGCAACCATGCAGCACCAGCAGGATTGTCTCGACCAAAAAGCACATACAGAAAAACCGGCAACATACATAAGCGTGCCAATGTGATTCCATTTGGGAACGACATCATCCCAGAAGTCAGTTTTTCTTTTTCTCCTCCCACAATCAACGACACTACAATCTTCGTCATGCCATCGCTGTTCACCCGCATCATTCTTGGTGAGATTCCTGGACATTTTGTGCACCGAGACGAGTTGAGCGTTGCATTTTTGACGATTAACCCGATCACAACTGGTCACACCCTGGTTGTTCCTATCGAGGAAACCGATGAGTGGACCAATCTTTCAAATGAAACTTCAAGCCACCTAATGGTTGTCGCAAAAAGGATCGGTTTGGCCCAAAAGGCTCTCTATAAATGTGGACGAGTTGGACTCATCATTGCTGGATTCGAAGTCCCCCACTGTCATCTTCATGTCATTCCTGCGAACACAATGACTGACTTGTCGTTTGAACACGCAGCGAGTTATGTAGATCCTGCGCAGTTGGCAGAACAAGCCGAAAGTCTCGCTTCAGCTCTTAAAAAAGTTTGAGCTCGTCGTCTGGCTCCGACATGGCCAACACGATCGGCTCTATCAGTTCGCTTCCATTGTTACGCGAGCTATTCACTTTTGTACTTACAGCACACACAACAAGTGCGTCGTTTGGAACTACTTCTAATTCGGCAATTGGTCTCTGAGAACTCGCATCAAGCCAATTTTCAACACCTTGTTCGTCCAACAACACAGGCATACGATGATGGATCTCGCCAACCATGTCATTCGCATTCGTCGTTAACGCAACCACAGTGTTCAAGACATCGCCATTGGGTTGGTTTGGATCTTTCCAAGAAGTCCATAATCCCGCAACCGCCAGAACTCCCCAATGGGAGAAACGAGATTCCAAATTTGCCGAAAAATAGAATGGCTGTTTCACTGTCTTACTTGTGTCATGACGTAATTGTTCCTTCCACTCGAAGTATCCATCCATAGGAAGCACACAACGATTCTTGGAGACCAAGTCTCGAAACGAAGGTTTCTCTGCAACCGTTTCTACTCGGGCATTGATCATGCTCGCGGCGCGTGAAGAGTCTGGCGCCCAACGAGGAACAAGACCCCATGAAAAATTGACAAGTGTGCGATTGTCTAAATCACCGACAACTGCAAAAACTTGGCTTGTGGGTGCAACATTGAAATTTAAACCCAGCTCGTCAGTTTCGACCCGAGCACTAAATGCTTCTGCAACTTGCACAGACGATGTCTTGCGTACAAATCTGCCACACATGACTTAAAAAATAGTCCAACTCACGACCAAAGTCCGCCTGGGGTCGCAAATATCCACACGAGTATTGGAGTCACAACCAACCCTGGCAATAGAGAACCAAGACGGATCTTTTTGATTTCCAGCAGATTCAAGCCAATCGCCATAACCGCTAATCCACCAGCTGAGAAGAGCTCCGTGCGCATCCGATCATCCAACAAGAGATCGAGTCGAGTGCCAAACAAAGTTAAAGAACCTTGCACTACGAACACACTCACGGCGCTAAAAATTGCCCCCACTCCATACAGTGCAGTGAAAATAACTGTCATAAAACCATCAAGACTTCCCTTGATGATGTACAGCTGAGGCGTCTTGCCGCTTGCATCTTCAATTGCTCCCAAAATGGTCAGCGGACCTACACAAAATAAAAGCGAAGCGGTGACGAATCCAGTCACAAATCGATTATCCGAACTGTCTGCAGCAAATTTTGCCTTCAAGAGCTCGCCAACCTTAATAAGGCGTTCCTCTATGCGGATCATTTCGCCAATGAGTCCTCCAAGCACCATGCCTACGAGAGGCAAAACGATGTTATGGGTTTTAATCACATCGCTTAGCCCAAGCGCCACTGTAACCAAACCGATTACCTGCACGACGGTCACTCTCATTCGTTCAGGAATGCGATGACCAATAATGAGACCTAATCCGCCACCACAGATGACCGTTAACGTATTGATCAACGTCCCTAATCCGCGCATTCAGAACCTCCGTTCAGATCATCAATTGGGCCACCATACTGGAGTGCATGGTTCTTGTATGGGCATGTGGCGCTGCATTGTTGTATGGAGTCGCGGATTATTGCGGTGGTCGAGCATCAAAGGTATCCAAAGCTGCTGCTGTCACTTTCCTCGGACAATTCGTAGCGCTTGTCCTACTCGCGACGATTATCGCATTCGGCAGCACACCGATAATGAGTACTCATGACTGGTGGTGGAGTGGTTTTGCTGGCGCAGGCGGTGCAGTTGCTTTGGTTGCTTTCTACCAAGCAATGTCGCTTGGATCCATGACAGTGATCGCCCCAATTACGGCAATCATCGGTATGTGTAGTCCCGTTGTTGTTGGTCTCATCCAAGGCGAGCGTCCTGCGTATATCGCGTATCTGGGAATGGCTCTGGCTGCAGTTGCAGTTGCACTTGTAGGAGACGCACTGGGTCACCACGATCTCCCCACCCCTGTGCGTGCAATTGTTTTTGCATTTGTATCCGGACTTGGGTTTGGCGTGATCTTTGTTTGTCTTGCTCAAACTTCGAACGACGCTGGTTTGTGGCCACTCCTCGGACAGCGCATGGTGAGCGTTCCCACTGTTGCGATCGTTGCGTACTTGGGCGCGGGACGGATACATGTAGCTCATCGCGTCTTGCCGCTAGCAGTGCTGTCAGGTTTACTGGACACAACAGCGAATGGTCTGTATTTACTAGCCATCCATGGCGGATTGCTCTCACTAGTCGGCGTGATTACGGCTCTCTACCCTGTTTCAACTGTTGGACTTGCAGTCACACTCGACAAGGAAAAGTTGCATAAGAGCCAAATCGTCGGATTAGTACTGGCAGCAATTTCGCTGTCAATGGTCGGCTACGCGGCAAACTCTTAATCGCGTTCAAATCATTTCCAAGTCGGGCTGGCGGGATTTGAACCCGCGACCTCTTGTCCCCCAGACAAGCACGCTAACCAAGCTGCGCTACAGCCCGCATCTCGACTAATTACCCTAGCGAAAGAGATCTATAACTCTCCACGACAAATACATGATCAGTGCGCCGACAAGTAGTTTGAAATGCCAAGGCACCGACACATCCTCATCCGCAGAACTTTGCGCAAGTTTTTTTAAATTTAGAGTTTTTGCGGTGAGTTGACCATTGATTGTCACATCGGCAACCGGCTTGAGACATTTTGGGCATGATCCATCCGGCAGCATTGCGCTGGGCGCCAAATACTTTGCACAATCTTCACACCAAGGCATGTGTTTACTCTGAGCGTTTGCGAACACGCATCTTGATCGGTGTAGAACCAAACTCAAACTTTTCACGGATACAGCGTTCGAGGTAGCGAAGATATGGCGCTGGCAACTCGCGATTCACGAACAATGTAAATGTAGGAGGATCCGTCGCTCCCTGCAATGCGTACAGCACACGTGCGCCGCTTCCTGCTGGTTGCTTTTGTTGCGCTTCAGCCATCACTTTGTTGACATCACGCGTTGGAACACGCTTGTGATAGTGAACGATGCACTCTTGCAAAATTGGCAAAAGTCTGTGAACTCCCTTGCCTGTGAGCGCTGAGACTTTGAGCACTGGAGCGTCTCCGATGAAATACAGCTTGCGAGTCATCTCATTGTCAATGTGCTCTCTGCCTTCAGCATCGAGCGTCTCCCACTTATTGAGAATCACAATCACTGGACATCCAGCTGCATCTATGCGCTCGGCAAGTCTTTGATCCTGGCTCGTAATGCCATCATGTGCGTCAATAACCAAGAGCGCGACATCTGATTCGTCAACGGCGCGAAGTGCACGAACAAACGAGTAATACTCTGCCGACTCGTCGACTTTGCTTTTACGACGCATTCCAGCCGTATCAACGAACACCATTGGTCCATCTTCAGTGTCAACCTGAGTGTCGATTGCGTCTCTGGTTGTTCCTGGCATGTCGTGCGTAATCGAACGATCCTCGCCCACCAACCTGTTGAAGAGGGTGCTCTTACCAACGTTTGGACGACCAACAATCGAAACGCGAGGAATACCGGGAGCACGAATGGCATCACCAAGTTCTGGCTCTGGTTCTAAATCAAGTGCTTCAACTCGTTCGAGAATCGCGTCAAGCAAATCACCCGATTTGCGACCGTGCAAAGCAGAAACCGCAATTGGCTCACCGAAACCGAGAGACAGAAAATCCCAACGATCTGATTCGCGTCGTTCGGAGTCAATTTTGTTGGAAACAACAAGCACTGGACGATCCACCTTGCGCAACCATTGTGCGATCAACTCATCGTCGTGGGTCACCCCTACCCAAGTGTCAACTACGAATAACACGAGATCTGCTGCTCTGGCTGCCTCTTCCACTTGGCGACTGACTTTGGTATCCAGTTCGGAGCCGCCTGGCATCCATCCGCCTGTATCAACAACGCTGAATTTCTTGCCAATCCATTCGACATCTCGTTCGAAA
>JBIKID010000032.1:0-16294 GCA_044361815.1 Ilumatobacteraceae bacterium
TGACCGTCGGTGCAAATGCTGACGCACTGAGCGATGCAATCTCGGCTTATGGTGCGACAACGATCCATCAAGCGCATCACGCAGCACTTGTCGATTTTGGTCCCGAAGCTTGGGGTGAGTCCGTTGCACAAGTTGTGCGCAAATCATCACCCCAAGTTGTTATCGGGTGTGGCACAGATCGTGGTCACGAAGTGATCGCGCAGGTTGCTGCACGACTTGATCTGCCAGCATCCATGAACTGCATCGAATTTGACGCTGCGTTCGATGGTTCGCAACCTTTGCGCATGACGCGTGCACGCTGGGGCGGATCACTGCTCGAAAACGCGCAGCTTGACGCATCAATCAAACTCGTCACGCTTGCCAACCACACTGTTGAACCCGTAGAAGCACCGACAACAGCCAATGTTGCAGTTGTCGATGTTGAACTGGACCCATCAGTGATGCATTCATTCGTACGCGACAGAGTCGAGCGTGTTGCTGGTGTCACACTTGCAACTTCTCCAGTTGTTGTGAGCGGTGGACGAGGCGTTGGATCTGCAGAAGCATTTGGCCCGCTCGAAGAATTGGCAGGCCTACTAGGCGGAATCGTCGGTTGCTCGCGAGCAGTTACCAACAATGGCTGGCGCAATCACACAGATCAGGTGGGCCAAACTGGTACCCGTATTGCACCCGATATCTATATTGCGTGTGGCATTTCTGGCGCAATTCAGCACTGGGTGGGCGCAATGGCATCCAAAAATATTTTGGCAATCAATACCGACCGTGAAGCAAACATTGTGACCAAAGCTGGCTACGCAGTCATTGGCGACCTACACAAGGTTGTGCCTGCTATTTCTGAAGAAATTCGTCGTCGTCGGGGTCAATAGCAGCGGTCATTAGCAGCGGTCATTAGCCACTGAAGCTCTTGTTTCACAAAGGCATTAGCCAGCAAATTGCGGCTTAAATTATCGCTAGCCAAGTCTTGAGGACTAGCCTATTTCTCTTAGCCCTATTGGAATTCATGCGTTTGGAGAGATAACCGTGCCTGAAGTTGAAGATGGAGGTCCACGTCGTCGCGGCCGCGAACGACAAGCTGCAGGCCCTCGTTCACTGCTTCCTGAGCAGAAACCGTTTCGCCAACCACGCATGAACTACGAGCCCACCAAAGTGGTGAGCGACGATGAACTCGAGAGCATCCACTTAGCCTCATTGCGCATCTTGTCCGACTACGGCATGGACTTTTTGTTACCAGAAGCCCGCGACCTGCTTGCCAAAGCCGGCGCGAAAATTACTGATAACCGTGTGCGCTTCGACCCAGAAATGGTGCTTGAAACGATCAAGACTTGCCCGAGCGAATTCAAGTTGCACGCCCGAAACCCAGACCACACGCTCAACATTGGCGGCAATTGGATGGCATTCGGCTCGGTCGCAAGCCCACCAAACTTTATGGAACTCGACGGTACACGCCATGCAGGCAACCGTCAAAACTTCCAAGACCTACTCAAGTTGACACAGATGTTCAACATTGTGCACTTCACTGCTGGATACCCAGTTGAGCCAGTCGACTTGCATGCATCAATTCGCCACATCGAGTGTTCGTACGACATGCTCACCATGACCGACAAGGCAATTCACTGCTACAGCCTTGGCCGTCAACGCAACCAAGACGTGCTCGAAATGTCGCGCATTGCTCGTCAAGTTTCGCCAGAAACACTCGACAAAGAACCGTCGGTGTTCTCGATCATCAACTCGTCATCACCGCTGCGACTCGACATCCCGATGCTGCAAGGCATTATGGAGTTTTCGTCGCGCAATCAGATCATCATCATTACGCCGTTCACATTGGCCGGAGCAATGGCACCGATCACACTTGCTGGTGCACTCGCCCAACAAAATGCCGAGGCACTTGCTGGCATGGTCTTCACCCAACTTGTTCGCCCCGGCGCACCAGTTGCATATGGTGGTTTTACTTCCAACGTTGACATGCAGTCTGGTGCTCCAGCATTTGGAACCCCCGAGTACATGCGCACCGCAATGGCAGGTGGACAACTTGCACGTCGTTACAACGTTCCATACCGCTCGAGCAACGTATGCGCAGCAAACGCACTTGATGCACAAGCCGCATACGAAAGCGTGTTCTCACTGTGGGGAGCAATCCAAGGCGGTGTCAACGTGTTGATGCACGGTGCCGGTTGGATGGAAGGCGGCCTTCACGCCTCACTCGAAAAGTTTGTGCTTGATGCAGACCTCTTGGCAATGGTTGCGGCGTACCTCGAGCCGATTGTTGTTGATGAAGCAACACTTGCGCATGAAGCCATTGGTCAAGTTGGCCCAGGCGGTCACTACTTTGGAGTGCAACACACACAAGATCGTTTCCGCGATGCGTTTTACAAGCCAATCCTTTCCGACTGGCGCAACTACGAGTCGTGGGAAGAGGCTGGCAAGCCAACCACTGACCAAAAGGCGCGTCAAATTGCACAGGCGTACCTTGATGGATACGAGAAACCAGCAATGGACGCCGCAATCATCGAGGAGCTCGATGCATTCCGTGCTCGCCGACTCGCCGAGGGTGGCGTAGCAACCGACTTTTAAGTACGAATATTTGATTACAGATTTTTAGCAACAGACAATCAGTAAAAGACATAGAAAGTTACTCATCATGAAATCATCAGCACGCGTTGTAGTAATCGGTGGCGGCGTCGTTGGCGCTTCGGTGTTGTATCACCTCACAAAAGCCGGATGGACAGATGTAGTGCTCGTCGAGCGCAAGCAACTCACGGCTGGTTCGACATGGCACGCAGCTGGTGGCATGCACACACTCAACGGTGACCCAAACGTTGCTCGCTTGCAGCAGTACACCGTCAACCTGTACAAAGAAATTGAAAAAGAGTCTGGCCAAAACTGTGGCATTCACTTGCCGGGCGGACTCATGCTCGCCGACACCCCAGAGCGTCTTGACTTCTTGCGCATGGCACAGGCTCGTGGCCGCTATTTGGGCATGCACATGGAAATGTTGTCAATGAAGGAAGCAAAGGCGCTCAACCCGCTGCTCGAAGAGAAATATTTTGTTGGTGCGTTGTACGACGAAGACGAAGGCTCTGTTGACCCATACGGCGTGACGCATGCATACGCAATCTGTGCAAAAAACCGTGGCGCCGAGGTGTACACCGACACGTGGGTGACTGGGCTCAACCACCGACCAGACGGAACTTGGGATGTCATTACCGACAAAGACCACACCATTCATGCCGAACATGTAGTCAACGCGGGCGGACTGTGGGCACGAGAAGTTGGACGCATGTGCGGAATTGAGTTGCCAGTGTTGGCGATGGAACACCACTACCTCATGACCGAGCCGATGGACGAAGTTATTGAATACAACAAGACGATGGGTCGCGAGTTGCCACACATCATCGACTTCGCTGGCGAGATTTACGCTCGTCAAGAGGGTCAAAGTATTTTGCTCGGTACCTACGAGCAAGAGAACCGTCCGTGGGCAGCAAAAGAAACACCATGGGACTTTGTGTTCCAGTTGTTGCCTCACGACCTTGAGCGCATCGCACCAGAACTTGAGCGTGGGTTTGCTCACTTCCCTGCCGTTGGCCGTGCAGGCATCAAGAAGTTTGTAAATGGTCCTTTCACGTTCTCTCCCGACGGCAACCCACTTGTTGGCCCAATCCGCGGCATGCGCGGCATGTGGTCTGCTTGCGGCGTAATGGCCGGTTTGTCACAAGGCGGCGGCGTTGGTCTGTCGCTTGCAAACTGGATGGTCAATGGTGACCCTGGTGCAGACATCTGGGGTATGGATGTTGCTCGCTACGGTGACTATGCAACGCTTGCGTATACAAACGCAAAGGTTCGAGAAAACTATTCGCGTCGATTCCGTATCACCTTCCCCAACGAAGAACTAGCAGCAGCACGTCCGTTGCTCACCACACCGATTTACGATCGCTTGATTGAGCACAACGCAGTAATGGGCGTTGGTTTTGGACTTGAGCACCCACTGTGGTTCCAGGACAAGGGCAAAGAGCCAGTTGAAGAAGTGACGTTCTATCGATCGAGTGCATTCAACAACGTAGGCGAAGAGTCGCGTGCGGTGCGTGAGCGCGTTGGGTTCTCCGAGGCTTCCAACTTTGCCAAGTACAAAGTGAGTGGCCCAGGTTCAGCTGCATGGTTGCAAGGTTTGTTCACCAATGCGTTGCCAAAGATTGGTCGCACAGTACTCACCGCAATGCTCAACCCACAGGGTCGTATCGAAGGCGAGTTCTCCGTGTCACGCATTGGCGAGGAAGAGTTCTTCTTGTTCGGCTCACAGGCCGCAGAGGTGCATCACCCACGTTGGTTCTTGTCACACTTGCCAGAGGGCTCCCCAATTCGTTTCGAGACGCTTGCACTTTCGATGGTGGGTCTCACCGTTGCCGGTCCTCGCTCGCGCGATGTCCTGCAAAAACTGACCGACACTTCGCTCGCCACCAAAGACTTCCCATTTATGTCGTTCCGTCGCGTCAACATCGGCATGGCTCCAGTGTGGTTGTCACGCATGACGTACACAGGAGACTTGGGCTACGAAATCTGGATCGCACCGGAGTACCAGCGCTACTTGTTTGATCTCATCTGGGATGCCGGCAAAGAGTTTGACATGCGCATGTTTGGTTTCCGTGCGCTGATCACTATGCGACTCGAAAAGAATTTCGGTACCTGGTATCGCGAGTTCCGCCCTATCTACACACCACTCGAGTCCGGCATGGAGCGTGCAATGAAGTTCGACCACGAATTCATTGGTCGCGCAGCTGTTGAGGCCGAGATGAAGACTGGCCCGGCACGCAAGCTCGTGATGTTCAGGGTTGATGTCGACAAGGACAAGCCTGCAGACGTGCTCGGTGACGAACCGGTATTCCACAACGGAGAAGTTGTTGGCTGGATCACATCTGGTGGCTATGCCCACTACTCGGGTGTCTCCCTTGCGCTTGGTTACATCCCTGCTGCATTGGCAGCAGAGGGTACGACTGGCTTCGAGATTGAGATCATCGGCAATATGCGCCCAGCCCACTTGCAACTCGAGCCTGTGCTCGATCCAAGTGGCTCACGCATGCGCGCCTAAGCCTCAACCCCATGAGCACGATCACACGCATCGAGATCACTCACCATCGACTGCCGTTAGATCCTCCATTCCCCGCTTCGTGGGACACAGTGCCGCGAACGCACTTTCCCGCCACGATCGTGCGCGTTTTTGACGATGCTGGCAGATGCGGCATCGGTTCAGGCGATTCGATGTACGGGTTTACCGACTATCAAAAGTATTTCATCGGTCAGGATCCAACCAATATCGAGCGACACGCTGCAGTGCTTTCAAATATCGAGTTTCATGCAGGTCGACCATGGCCACTCGATCTCGCTTTATGGGATCTGATTGGAAAGATCAACGGCGAACCTGTCTGGAAAATGCTTGGCGGCTTCAGCAACAGAATTCGTGCGTATGCGTCGTCTGGAGTGCACCGTCCAATCGCCGACATGGTCACCGTTGCACGCCAAGCCCGCGATCTTGGTTTCCCTGCTCTCAAGGTACGTTTTGGTCGAACCAAATTGGACGATGACCTTGCTGTTGTTAAAGCCATTCGTGACGATCTGGGCTCATCACTCGAGTTAATGGTCGATTGCAATCAGGGATGGCGAATGCCTTGGGATATTGCAGCCCCTTGGACCATTGATCACGCAACTGATGTGGCGAGAGTTCTTGAGGACAATGGCGTGTACTGGATGGAAGAGCCGTTGCACCGCGGCGACTACGACGGCATGACCGAACTACATAATCGTGTCAAAATCCGTATCGCTGGTGGCGAACTGACTCGTGAGCCATACGAATTTCGAGAGCTGTTACAACGCGGTTGTTTTGATGTGTTTCAACCAGACGTTGTGTGCACACAAGGCATCACCGGCCTTGCCAAGTTTGCGCACGAAGTTGCAGCAGCAGGCAAAATCTTTACTCCTCACACATGGGGCACCGGCATTGGCGTGATGGGCAACTTGCACGTCACGGCAGGAACAGTTGGCGCCCCGTTTATCGAGTTTCCATTTGATCCGCCAGAGTGGACGACCGAACGACGTGACTACATGCTTACCAACACCATTGAGGCAGATGGCGACGGCTGGATTCACCTTTCAGACGAACCAGGACTTGGCATCACACTCAATGAAGAAGTGCTGAAGCAAACAGCAAGCGCTCAAGCAACTTTTTCGTAGAGCTACATCTGCACGCGATGATCATGCGTGTAAATGTTTGCTTTGCCGTCGCGCAAAAATCCAATCAGCGTGATTCCAAATGCATCTGCTGTTTGCACAGCAAGGCTTGAAGGCGCGCCCACGGCGGCTATTAGCGCTATGCGGGCCATTGCGGCTTTTTGAATAATCTCAAATGACAATCTCCCGCTGCAAAACAAGCCGTATTGAGTGAGCGGCACCGACTTATCGAGCACACAATGACCAATCACCTTGTCAACTGCATTGTGCCTACCGATGTCTTCTCGCACCACCTTCATCTTGCCCCGAGCGTCGAACAATGCTGCTGCATGCAACCCGCCAGTTCGATCAAACGTCGGCTGTACCTTGCGTACGGCATCTGGCAATCCAATCAAAACCGAGGTCGTCAATTTTGGTCCAGAATATTGATCCACGGGAGTTGTGCATGTCAACAACTGATCGAGTGATTCGGTGCCGCAGATGCCACAACTCGATGAAGTCACCATTGCTCGTCGCGCCAGTGCCATATCGAATGGGCGCGTGAGTCCAACAGTGACGATGTTGTATTTTTGCTCCTCTTCGCCGTTGAGCTCGCAATACTTCACTGTTGCGACATCGCTAGGCGTGGCAATCATGCCTTCAGTAAACAAAAAACCTACAGCCAACTCAAAATCATGGCCAGGTGTGCGCATCGTGACTGAAACCGACTCCGGTTCTTGGCCCGGTGCTCCAGCCCTGATCTCCATCGGCTCTTCAGTCACCACAAAATCCGGCTTCGAGCCCGATCGTCCCTCGACGTTTACTGTCACCACCTTGACATCGGTGGCCCGGCTGCGAGCCACGCCAGTTGGTGAAACCGAACTCATCTCTACAGACTAGTTGTCGTCGAGAAAAGCGCGCAGGTTGGCGCTGTTATGCGGATGGCGCAATCTGGCCAACGTCTTTTGCTCAATCTGACGCACTCGCTCACGAGTCACATTCATCTTCTTTGCCACATCTTCCAACGTGTGCGGTTGTCCAGCATATTTGCCGATTCCAAAGCGCATCGACACGATGTCTTGGTCGCGCTCGGGCAAATCACTCAGGGTCCGCTCCACTGCCTCTCCAAGCTGACGCCTTTCGGTCGATTCGCTTGGATCGTTGGTTGCATCACCGCTCGCGATGGTGTCTCCGACCGTGAGATCGTCGGAGTCGCTGCCGACTGGGGCATCAAGACTCGTTGTTGACAGTGCCAGTTGCATCACATCTAGAAGCTTTTCGACCGTCATCTGGGTGCGCACGGCAACTTCATCTGGGGTTGGGTCACGCTCAAGTTCAGCAGCAAGCTCACGTTCTGCACGGTGCACACGATTCACAATTTCCATCATGTGACCAGGGATTCGAATATTGCGACCTTGGTCTGCCATTGCTCGGGTCATTGACTGACGAATCCACCATGTCGCGTACGTCGAGAACTTAAAACCTTTTTCGTAGTCATACTTGTCGGCTGCATGCATTAGCCCAATGTTGCCTTCTTGAATCAAGTCGGCAAGTTGCAGTTCTTTGCGGTCATATCGACGAGCGATTGAAACCACCAGCCGCAGGTTGGCTCGCACCATGTGCTCTTTGGCTTTGACGCCTTCCGTCACGGTTCGTTGCAGTGCTCGCCTGTCACGTACTCCAAGCGTGCCTATGCCCCGTTTCAACTGCGCATCGGCCTCTAGACCGTCCTTAATGGCTCTGCCAAGACGCTTTTCATCATCAGCATTCAGCAAATCGACCTGTCCGATTTCGTTGAGATACATCCGTACAGCGTCTGGACCAGTGTCACTTCCAATCGAGTGTCTCATGCGTGCTCGCCCACCCGTTTCCCAAGCCAATCCAGTAATTCCATCGCAGCAGCATCAGCCATCGTTGTGTTGTCGAGTTCTTCCAACAAAATGCGCGCGTCACGGTCTGCCCGAATCTCATCTGGATCAGTGATGCGATTGCGATTTGATAACTCGCGACGAACTGCAGCCGAGATGAGGTTCTTTGCCTCGGTAAATGGGTCTGAATCAATGTCGGCAACAGCCGCACGCTCAACAACTTCACGCGCATCAGGGTCTGCGACTTCTAGCGCACTGGCAATATTGCCCGTCACCGATGCAACAGCCAAATAGGCTCGGCGATACACGTCATCAGAGAAAAGACTCTCGCTCATCCATGTAGCGATTGCGTTCCAGTCCTGCACCATGATTGCAAGAGCCACAAATTCGGCGTTTTCACGGCGCGACGAATCAACAGTTGGGCTGGTGCGTACTTCGGGCTTACGGCTACCTCGTTCAGCCAACTGCATCAGGTCGGCAGCAGGAATGCCAACATGGCTTGCTACTTCTCCTGCGTAGATTTTGCGCACATTTTTGTCTGGGTGTTCGTTGATCACCGCCATTGCTTGCTGGGCAGTTCGCGATCTGGCCTCAGGAGACGCAATTGATCCGGCATCGAGTGTGCGTTGCAATCGGAAACCCAAAAATGGCTTGGCGTCTTTAATCGCTGCTGCAAGCGCTTCGGGGTTTGTCATTGCAAGTTCGCCAGGGTCTTTGCCATCTGGAAACTTGGCAACAAAAACCTGCAGCTTGTAACGACTCTCCCACTCATAAAAACGTTCAGCTGCTCCCTGACCGGCCGCATCTGCGTCAAATGCCAAAATGACTTTGTTGGCAAATCGCTTCAGCAAGCGCACATGCTCCTCGGTCAGTGCAGTGCCACAAGTTGCAACTGCGCGAGAAATTCCCGAGCGATGAAAACCAATCACATCGGTGTAGCCCTCGCACACAATCACTTCATCAGCAGCAACGATGTCTTGCTTTGCCCAATTGAGACCATACAAGGTCTTCGATTTTGCATAAATAGTTGTTTCAGAGGAGTTCTTATATTTTGCTGGGTCGGTGCTTCCCGGAAGAATGCGTCCTCCAAAAGCAACTGCATCACCCGCATCGGTAAAAATTGGAAACAGGACGCGTGCCCGAAATGAATCTTGTGATTTGCCTCGCTTATTCACAAAAGCGAGACCAACTTCTTTCAGCAAATCGATGGATACACCGATCTCTCGACTCATGGCATCCCAGTCATCTGGTGCCCACCCCATCCTGAATTGTCGTGCTACGTCCCCCGAAAGACCACGATCGCGTAAATAGTCACGCGCAACACGCGCGTCCGGGCTGGTCAAGAGCCTCTCGTGATACCAATTCACTGCTTTGTCCATCACTTCAATGAGCTGCTTGCGATGTTGTCTATCTTTGCTCTGTCCACCGGTTGTATAAGTCAGTGTCATCCCGGCTTTATTCGCGAGATGCTCGATCGACCCCACAAAATCGAGATGTTCTATTTCTTGTACGAACTTGAATACGTCGCCCGCAGCACCACAGCCAAAACAGCGATAACGCTTTGTTTCTTCTCGCACGTTGAATGAGCCAGATTTTTCGGCATGAAATGGGCACAGACCGACCCAATTACGACCAACTCTGCGCAAGGGCAAATAGCCCTGCACTACGTCTACAAGCGAAACGGTTTCGCGCAGCCGCTCTATGTCGTCATCACTAATGGCCACGCCATGCAGACTAGTGCTTGCGGTCGTGGATCACTGAAGCGACGATTGCGACGGTCATGACCGTCAAAATGAACAGCAGGGACAGCAAAGTTGGCACGTGGTACCAATGCGCAATAGTCATTTTGATACCCACATAAATCAGCAGAACCGAGATGGCTGGTTTGAGGTAGACAAAGCGGTCCTTGATATCGGCAAACAAAAAGTAGAGCGCGCGCAGACCCATAATGGCAAAAGCATTTGCCGCAAACACAATGAACTGCTCATTGCTCACTGCGAGCACGGCAGGCACAGAGTCAACTGCAAATATCACATCGGAAATTTCAATGACGACCAAAACGGCAAGCAACGGTGTTGCCAATCTTTTTCCGTTCTTCTTAGTGAAGAGCTTCTGCCCGTCCAACTCATCCGTAGTTGGAACAAAGCGGTGGAAAAGTCGCATTGTACGTGTGTCGGATGGATTTTTTTCATCCTCATCACCGTGTCGAAACACCCCAATGCCGGTGTAGATGAGAAAGAGTCCAAAGGCAATCAAGATGTAATCAAAGCGCTCGATGATTGCAACACCGAGGAGAATGAACACAAAGCGCATCACTAGTGCACCAAAAATTCCCCAGAACAATACGCGGTGCTGATACTCGCGTGGCACTTTGAAGTGAGTAAAAATCATTGCCCAGACAAACACATTGTCAACGCTCAGACTCTTCTCAATCAAGTAGCCACTGATGTACTCAACAGCAGCAGCCCTTTCAAACATCGCCCAAATGACAAAAGTAAAACCAACGCCGATGGTCACCCAGACAATCGATTCGATCGCTGCTTCTTTAAGGTGAGCAACGTGTGGGCGACGGTGAACAATAAGAATGTCAACGAGCAACAGCGTTCCGATTACACCAAGCAACATGTACCAGCCCCACCATGGGACAGTGATATCTACAAAATTTTCGCTTCGTGAACCTGCGCTGAATAGAGTGCTAAGCATTTTTTTCCTTTGACCTCTCGGGTTTTACACCAAAACTATTTAGTTTCGGTTTTACTTCCCCCGATGATCGCTTGCGCTGACGCAAGTCGGGCTATCGGTATACGATACGGCGAACACGACACGTAGTCAAGTCCCGCGCGGTAGAACAATCCAATTGATTCCGGATCTCCACCGTGTTCCCCGCAAACTCCCAATTTAATTCCACGTTTTGCCTTGCGACCCCGATTGGCTGCAATTTTCACAAGTTCACCAACTCCAACTTGGTCAATAGTTTCAAAAGGATTTCGCTTCAGCAGTCCAGCCTCCAAATATGCCGGCATCATCCTGCTTTCCACATCGTCGCGGCTGAAACCAAAAGTCATTTGCGTGAGGTCGTTCGTTCCAAAACTAAAGAAATCGCTGATCTCGGCCAACTCTCCAGCAACGAGAGCGGCTCTCGGCGTTTCGATCATTGTCCCGATGGTCACCTTTGGCTGCTTTGACTTTTTGATCGACTTTTTTGCCGAGTTTTTTGTGTCGAACTTTTGTGTCGACTTCATTTGCTTGCTGTGAGCAAGAATTTCTTGCTCAACCCAACTGCGCGCCAGAGCCAACTCTTCCTTGTTCACGATGAGAGGAATCATCACTTCAACGATTGGCGAGTAACCCTCGCTAGCGACAATGTCGGCCGCCGCGAGCAAAGCCCGCACTTGCATCGCGTACAAACCGGGCTTTACAACTCCGAGGCGAACACCACGGGTTCCGAGCATTGGGTTGACTTCTGCCCACGAATGTGCGGCTTCAATCAACTTGGTCTCTTCCGCCGTCAAACCAACTGTTGCCTTCTTGATCTCGAGCTCATCCACACGAGGCAAGAACTCGTGCAAAGGTGGGTCAAGCAATCGCACTGTGACAGGCAATCCGCTCATCGCCCGCAGGATCGACGCAAAGTCTTCGGTCTGTACTTTGCGCAATTCATCCAATGCAGAAGCCTCTTCTTCTGGTGTACTTGCCAAAATCATGCGTCGCACGACTGGTAAGCGGTCTGGGGCCAAGAACATGTGCTCGGTGCGGCACAGCCCAATGCCCTCTGCTCCGTATTCGCGGGCCTTGGTGGCGTCTTCATCGGTGTCAGCGTTGGCCCGCACCGCAAGCTTGCCCTTACGCACCTCATCCGCCCACTTCAAGATGGTATGAAACTCTTTTGTTGGTTCGGCAGCAGCGAGTGTCATAGCCCCAACAATCACTTCGCCGGTGGTGCCATCCAGAGAAATGACGTCGCCTTCGCGCACGACTATGTCACCAACAGAAAACTTCTTGCCATCAATATGCACCGATTCAGCACCAACAATCGCAGGAGTACCCCATCCACGAGCAACTACTGCTGCGTGACTCACGAGTCCGCCACGAGCAGTCAAGATTCCTTTTGCAACCATCATGCCGTGGACGTCTTCTGGACTTGTTTCGCTGCGCACCAAGATCACGGCTTCACCACGTCCGGCAGCAGCCGACGCATCATCGGCAGTGAAGTAGACAGCACCAACAGCAGCACCTGGCGAAGCAGCGAGACCCTTTGTGAGTGCTTGTGATTTATTTGCAAACTGTGGATGCAGAACTTGATCCAAATGCTCTGCCGCAACTCGCATGAGCGCTTCCTTCTTCGAGATTTTCCATGTTGCTTTGCCCTTGCCCGAAGGCTTAGTCATGTCAACGGCCATTCGCAGAGCGGCAGCCCCAGTGCGCTTGCCGACCCGTGTTTGCAACATCCACAACTTGCCTTGGTCAATTGTGAACTCGGTATCGCACATGTCTTTGTAGTGGCGCTCTAGTCGATCAAAAATGGTCATCAACTCTGCATGAATTGCAGGAAACTGACGTTTGAGGTCGTCGAGTGTTTCAGTATTGCGAATTCCGGCAACTACGTCTTCACCCTGAGCGTTAACCAAAAAGTCGCCGTATGGTTTGTTTTCGCCCGTTGCTGCATTGCGGGTAAACCCCACACCAGTGCCAGAGTTGTTGTCACGGTTTCCAAACACCATTGCTTGCACGTTGACTGCAGTACCCAAGTCGTGACTAATTTTCTCGCGCACTCGATACGCAATTGCTCGCGCGCCATTCCACGAACGGAAAACTGCTTCTATTGCGCCACGCAATTGCTTCATTGGGTCTTGTGGAAATTCGCGACCGGTCTCGGCCTTGACGACCTGTTTGTATGTCTCACATAGGGCCTTTAACGCAGCGGCTGGCAGGTCTGCATCACTCTTCACTCCCGCAGTCTTTTTTGCGTCATCAAATGGATGCTCAAACTTTACGCCGTCAATGCCAAGCACTATTCGGCCGTACATCGAAATGAAACGGCGATAGCTGTCATATGAAAAGCGCTCATCGTTTGTGGTTCGAGCCAGACCAACAACGCTCTTGTCATTCAAACCCAGGTTGAGAACCGTGTCCATCATGCCCGGCATCGAAAACTTGGCCCCCGAGCGCACCGATACCAATAACGGATTCGAAGGATCACCCAAGCGCGCCTTCATCTTGCGCTCAAGCGCCGCGACCTGCAGAGTTATCTCTTTGTCAAGGCTCTTTGGCCATCCGCCATGCATGTAGTCGCGACAAGCATCGGTGGTCACTGTAAATCCGTGTGGCACTGGCAAACGAAGCACACTCATCATCTCGGCCAAGTTGGCACCTTTACCGCCCAATAGGTCTTTCAGACTCATTGGTGACTTACGGTGTTTGTGATCAAAGGCGTAGATGTAGGTCATGTAGCCATCCTAGAGGGTCGGATTTTCTCCAATTGGATCGCTCAATTCGACTCCACGCTTAATCAACGCAAGCGCGATGTCTCCCGCCACTGTTGTGAAGACGCCGACTATTTCGTCGTTGATCACAACATCATCCCCGACCTTTACTCCTGGGGCACAAATCACCCTAAATAATCTGCGCGGCGCCATTGATCCACGAGAGTCCATTCGTTCAACTAACTCTTGACCCGGATAACAACCCTTAGTGAAACTGACAGCGACATCGACAACGCTTGTTTCTGCGGGGATCATGTCTGTCGTGATGTCAACACCCATTTCCGGCCACAACGCGCGCACACGAGATGCAACAAATTCATCCCGAGTTCCTTCCCGCAATGTTGTAGGCAGTGCCATTGTTGGTGAAAAAACATCAAAGGCTGTTCCATCACTTCGCCACGCAGGTATTGCGCCACTCACATCAAATGGTTGACTGATTTTTTCTAAGTCAGCAACAGACGAAGTGGTGCGAATGGCACGCCAAGTTTGGCGCTGTAACTCGATGTCGGCATTGACTCGAATCTTGAATCGGCTCAGTCGGGCAACTGTTGATTCGCCAAAGCCAGGGTCGCAGTCCAACACAAATCGATCGGCGGCCGCGCAAGTGACTCGTAGCAACGAATCAACTTTTCCGGTTGGTTGCAACAGCAACGAACTGCGAACCTCTCCAGGTTGCATTGATGCAACATCTTGACTGAGTTGCGAATGCAGATAAGTCTTTGCATCAGAGCCTGTAATTGTGATTACATCCCGCTCAATCGAAACCCAATACCATGTGTCACTCAAGAGTAAACACTCACTGCTTATCTCCTGCAGCCTTACGGGCAGCAGTCATACGTCGCGCAGCAGGTATTGCTGCCATCAAAGCTGCAGTCTTGTTGAAGCACTCAAGATCTTCGTCTTCGGGAATGCTGTCGGCAACGATGCCGGCACCTGCTTGCAATGAGGCGCCATGTTCACCAATAAACATTGTGCGAATAGCAATTGCCGTATCCAAGTTGCCACAAAAATCCACATAACCAACCACACCCGCGTATGGCCCACGTTTTACTGGTTCCAATTCGTCGATGATTTCCATCGCTCGCACTTTTGGTGCACCGCTAACGGTGCCTGCTGGCAATGTTGCACGCAATACGTCGATCGGCCCAAGTCCGGCCTGCAATTCTCCCGACACCTGTGAAGTCAAGTGCATCACATGGCTGTAGCGCTCAAGCGACATAAGTTCGTCCACATTCATCGTTCCAAATTTGGCAACTCGACCAACATCATTACGAGCAAGGTCAACAAGCATGATGTGCTCTGCAACTTCCTTCGGATTTTCTTTCAACTCTGCTGCCAACTTGCGATCATGCTCTTCGTCGACACCGCGCTTTCGGGTGCCCGCAATTGGACGACTAATCACTTTGCCATTGCGCAGTTGCACCATCGGTTCGGGCGAACTGCCGACAATGGTTAAATCGGGATGCTTGACGTAATACATGTACGGACTTGGGTTGACTTGCCGCAACACTCGATAGACGTCAAACGGATCGGCATTGAGTCGAAGATCAAACCGTTGCGAGAGCACAACTTGAAAAATATCTCCCGCTTTGATGTACTCCTTGGCCGCCAAGACAGCACGTTGATAGGAGTTGCCATTCTTCTTTGGGTCAAATTTTGATTTGTAATCATCCGGCTGAGGAGGTTCGACTGCCACATATGACAACGGCTTGGTCAGATCTGCGGCTGCCTTTTTTATTCGCTCAATCGCGGCGTCATAAGCAGCATTGATTTGAACATTGTTCAGCTTGATCAATGGAACGCTCTCGAGCAAATAAACGCGTTGCCTCCAGTGATCAAAAGCAGCGAGAGATCCAATGATGCTGATCGTCGCATCAGGCAATTTGCGATCGTCACGAGGCACATTTGGCAAGTCCTCTACTTCGCGCACAATGTCATAACCCAAAAAGCCCATCAGCCCACCCTGCAGTGGAGGCAAATCTTTCATTACGGGAGCCTTATAGATCTTGAGTAGGGACTCCATTGCCGCCAATATGCCCTTATCGAGCACCGTGCCACTCGGAATTTCGCCAGTTGTTGTGATCTGGCCGTCTCGGAGAACCAGTGTTGCTAATGGATTGCGACCAACAAATGAATACCGACTCCAGCGCTCTCCGTTTTCAACTGATTCAAGCAAAAACCCTGGATCATCACCAACGAGTTTCAAATATGCAGCAACAGGAGTCTCCATGTCGGCAAGCACTTCCGTCCAAACAGGAACAACCGTGTGCGATATCGCCAGTAAATGAAAATCTGCGCGACTTGGAAAAAATTGCATCAGATATACAGTCCAGTGCTTGCTTCGATTCGGGTTGCAGCAACAGCATGAATGTCTCGCTCGCGCAGCATTACGTAATCTTGTCCACCAACTTCAACTTCGTAGCGATCATCAGGACTAAACAGCACACGATCACCGGTTTCTGCTGCACGCACGTTTTGACCCATAGCCACCACTTCGGCCCATACCAACCGCTTTGCAACCTGCGCAGTTGCCGGGATAACGATGCCACCGTGAGACCTTCGCTCGTTTTCGCCCTGGGGTATGCGCACCAATAGACGATCGTTGAGCATCTTGATTGGAAGTTTTTCGGGGGCTCCAGTCACGGTGGTCAGGGTACTAGCGACCCTGACGCGCCGCACGTTGCACTAGTCGCAGCGCAGTATTTAGCCCTCGCTCAGCCTCATAGATCGCAGTCAATAGGTCATCTC
>JBIKID010000033.1:0-16290 GCA_044361815.1 Ilumatobacteraceae bacterium
AAAGAAGAAAAAAGCGCGTATGCGCCGCTCAAAGGCCAACCACGGCAAGCGTCCAAACATGGGTCGCGGCTAAACAAAAGTTTCTGTTGTGCCTCTTTTTGAACAGGCACGAATTAGTGAACTAGTTGTTGGTGGAGGGGCTCAAAATTGGGCATCCATCGGAATCACATTTAACCAAGGCAATTGTGCTGCGCTTGGTGATGTTGTATTGCGCTTGGATCCATCGCTTCAACCTGGTTTGCATTCATGGGTTCTGCAAGGTGCGGATGTCAATGTCGCGACTATCGATGGCGTTTCGACGACTCATGTGATCGATGAATCACACGACAGCACTTTTCCTCAATCAGATTTTGACTTGGGTGTCCTTGGGGTAGACCATGTAGTGATCAACACCCCTGACCTGATGCGCACGTCAGATGCGTTAGTCGCTGCAACGGGTGCGCCACTGAAGCGAGTGCGGGATGCTGGCAACAATGTTCAGCAGGGCTTTCATCGGTTGGGCAGTGTCATTGTCGAAATAGTTTCCGCACCAACGATGCCCCAGGGTCATGCGGCGCTATGGGGCTTTGTGTTGAACGTCAAAGATATTTATGCAGTTGCAAACCATGTGGGCCCAGACGTTCTGAGCATTCCAAAACCTGCTGTGCAGGCCGGGAGGTTGATTGCGACTTTTAGAAGTTCGCTAGGGCTCGGTGTGCCAGTTGCATTGATGGGGCAAGACACAAACTGAAGATCAATTGAGTATTCAATAGTCGAGCACTGCGTCTGGGTCGTCGCGCTGAGCCAAATATTTGCTTCCAGTGGCACACGAAGATGCGAGTGGACACCATAAACACGAAGTGCCAGGACGTGTTGTTGGTTCGCGACGATCACGCTGCAGCTCAAACAAAAGATGAATGCCATCGATGGTTTTGCGAACGGCTGCTTGCAGTACACCTTCGGTCACATCTTCAACTTCGGCACGTGCAGTAACAAGAGAGTACGTGGCAAGACGCCGCGGTGCCTGGCCTGTGCGCATTGCTTCGACGAGAGCGTAAAAACGTAACTCTTCTCGGTGGCTTGGCTGAATGCGCCCGGATTTGAGATCGACGATGACTTTTGAGCCTGGCGCACCAAGCGTGAGGTCAGCACGAGTTGAAAGATTGATTCGTTGGCCGTACATCTCGTACCTTGTGCTGCTTTCGAGAACCGGACGCCATGATGCTTTGAGGGGCGGAAAACTTTCGTCGAACTTTGTGTAGAGATCGATTGCGGAACTGCGTAGTTGTGCACGTTCACTTGGCGGCAATTGCTCAATGAACGGCCCAGCACTTGCCATGTCGTCATCAGCAAGTTGATTGAGGGCGATGTCGACAATGTCTGCAGGAATCACAACACCTTGCCAGTTGAGACCCAGCTCAACTGCTTTGTGCAGCACAGTTCCTTTGACATTGTTTACAGTCCATGCAAAGTCGGTAAGGCCTGCCATGTGGTTCGCTTCGCAACCGTGCACCGTGGTGAGTTTGTGCTTGCTGACCCACAGCGCTCGTTGCGGATCAAGTTTTTCGGAGATGTCGGCGAGCCCGTCATGTAACTGAGTGCGAATTCCCTCAATCACTTCACGAGAAATAGGAGTCCACTCTGGCTGTTTGGAAAGTGAATCCAAGACATGTTGTTGCATAGGGTTCAAGGCACGGTGAAGCGGCTGCGGAAGCGTCATAACTGAATGTGTAGTTGAACTTTGCATGACTGATCACTGTGTCACAGGGGTGTGTCACGATGCCGATATGGAAGTAGCTACCATCGACCAATTTTCAAACAACTCGGGGTCTTTGACCATGCAATTTGCCGCTGCTGCTCGACTACTGAATGCCGAATCTCAGCGCTTTGGACTCGATGCGCCTAGCTTTCGCAGTCCGCCACGAGTGGTTGGCGTAGATCGCACAGTGCGCCGCCGCGAACACGGCGGGGTGGTTGCTGTTGCGCTTCGTGACCGTCCATTTGTTGCAGTGTTGGGCGACATGATCGAAGGAGTCATCGTGGTCAATCGCCTCGTCGCCCCAGTCGCCGATCAGGTACGCACGGCACTCTGGGCCATTCTTTCAATACGCGGATTTATCTCTACGGATTTCTCAGCAGATGCCAGCGCCACCATGCGGTCGGATCAGACCCAAACGCGCGTAGCCTAAAACGGCTAGCCCAGGTGGCGGAATGGTAGACGCGGGGGGCTTAAACCCCCCTGGCACGAAAGTGCTGTATCGGTTCGAGTCCGATCCCGGGCACAAAAAGCATGAGTTTGCGTGGCACGATAGAGAGATGAGTTTGCCGATCGGTACACCGACACCTGCTGAGTTGCGCGCCAATTTGGATGCGCGAACGGCACAGATGGTTGAGCACGTGAAGCAATTTGTCAACATCGAGTCTCCGTCCAATGAGCCAGAGATGTTGCAACGCAGCGCAGAGTTTTTGGCAAAGGTCATGACCGAAGTACTTGGCAAAGCCCCACAAATTATTGCAAGCGAAAAAGGGCCACATGTGCATTGGAAGGGCAGCGACAACACCAAGGTGCTGATCGTCGGTCACCATGACACCGTGTTTCCAAAAGGCACCGTAGGGAAGCGTGGTTTCAGTATTGATGGAGACATCGCACGTGGCCCAGGCATTTTTGACATGAAGGCCGGAATCATTCAAGCCATTTACGGACTGAGCGAGATACGCGAGGCAAGTGGCGCAGAGATTTTGATTACATCGGATGAAGAGATTGGTTCGTATGCTTCTCGCGAATTGATTGAAGCACGTGCAAAAGCAACGGGCAATGTGTTGGTGTTTGAACCAAGTGGCAATGGTGACGCACTCAAGATTGCACGCAAAGGTGTTGGCACGTTTGTTGTAGACATTGCTGGCCGCGCATCGCACGCAGGGCTCGAGCCCGAAAAGGGAATCAATGCATTGATGGAACTTGCTGCGCAAGTGCAAGCGATTGCTGCAATTGCTCAGCCCGAAATAGGGACCACTGTGACACCGACGATTGCAACAGCAGGAACAACCGAAAATGTGGTGCCTGCAGCTGCGCAGATAACGGTTGATGTTCGAGTCAATATTGTTTCTGAAAAAACTCGCGTTGAGGCTGCGCTCGCTGCGCTGCAACCGACTGTTGCCGGTGCGACAATAAGCGTGAGTGGGTCGATTAATCGACCACCGATGCACGAGTCGGCTGCTACCGAACTGTACGCAGTCGCCCAAAGTGTTGCTGCAGGTATTGGCATCACCGATTTGCAAGGTATTGCAGTTGGTGGCGGATCAGACGGCAACTTTACGGCTGCCATTGGCGTGCCAACACTGGATGGACTCGGTGCTTGCGGTGGTGGCGCACATGCCGACACCGAATACGTCAACGTGTCGAAGATGGGTGAGCGTGCCGCGCTTGCCGCAGCGATCACTCGCGCGCTAGTAAACGGCTAGTCGCTTACAACCCGAGCGTTACTCGAGTTCGAGTAAGCCACCGCCACCAAGTGTGCCGGCTGCACGATATTCGTCGATCTTGGCGCGCGTGTCTTGAATGTCGAGATTGCGCATGGTGAGTTGACCAATGCGATCGAGTGGTCCAAAGGCTGCGTCTTCTACACGCTCCATGCTCAAGCGCTCTGGTGCATATGTGAGGTGTGGGCCAGATGTATTGAGAATGGAATAGTCGTCACCGCGACGCAACTGGATCGTGACCTCGCCCGTGATGAGTGAGCCAACCCAATTCATGAGTGGTTCGCGCAACATCAAAGATTGTGGATCAAACCAACGACCTTCATAGAGCAAGCGGCCCAAGCGGCGGCCCATCTGACGATAACTTTCGATGGTGTTTTCGTTATGGATGGCAGTGACGAGACGTTCGTAAGCGATGTGTAGAAGCGCGAGACCAGGAGCTTCGTAGATGCCACGGCTCTTTGCTTCAATAATTCGGTTTTCGATCTGGTCGCTCATGCCAAGACCGTGACGGCCGCCAATGATGTTTGCTTCATTGACAAGCTCGGTCTGTGAATCGAACTCTTTGCCATTCAGCGCTACCGGCCAGCCTTCCTTGAAGCGCACAACAACATCTTCGGTCTTGATTTTTACGTTCTCGTCATAATGCGCAACACCCATGATTGGTGCAACGATGTGCATGCTGGTTGACAACTCTTCAAGAGTCTTCGCTTCGTGTGTTGCACCCCAGATATTTGCATCGGTGGAGTATGCCTTTTCGGCAGAGTCGCGATACGGCAACTTCTTTGCTGCCAAGAATGCACTCATCTCGGAACGGCCACCCATCTCGCGCACAAAATCGGCATCGAGCCATGGTTTGTAGATACGAAGATTTGGGTTGGCGAGCAACCCATAGCGATAGAAGCGCTCGATGTCGTTGCCTTTGTATGTGCTGCCATCACCCCAGAGGTCAACGTTGTCTTCTTTCATCGCACGAACAAGCAACGTGCCAGTAACTGCGCGACCAAGTGGAGTGGTGTTGAAATATGTCTTTCCCGCAGTGGTGATGTGGAACGCACCGCATTGCAAAGCAACGAGGCCCTCGTGCACGAGTTCTGTACGGCAATCGATGAGGCGAGCACCTTCTGCACCATATTGCTTTGCACGATCAGGAACTCCGTCTAGGTCTGGTTCATCAGACTGACCAAGGTTGGCGGTGTACGCGTAAGGCAGTGCACCTTTTTCGCGCATCCATGCAACTGCTGCAGATGTATCGAGGCCACCGGAAAAAGCGATGCCAACTCGCTCACCAACTGGAAGGCTGGAGAGAACTTTGGCGTTTGAAGCAGATGTATTGGACTCGGGCATACAACTACGGTACTTACTTTGGCGGGCCGAGAGCGACTACTTTATGCGCTTTTACGAGCGAGAAACATTTGTGCGACCTGCAAATGTGGCAATGGCGATCAATGCCGACGAAATTGCAATGGCACATTCAATCAATGCGACACCAGGGGTGCCGTTGATATCGGCGACTCCGATCGCACCAAGAAAAAGTGCGGCACCAAAACCGACAAAACTTGCAATGTGTCCGAATTTGATTGCGGCAATGATGCTGGCAATTGGCGCCACAAAGGGAAGCGCCCACAGCAGCACAAATGATGGGTTCGACTCGGGGCCAAGCCACCAGGTTGGCTTGCCGATATTGCGACTTGTGACTGCAACAGCCATGATCGCAAAAAAGACGAGGAGCCACGAGACGATTGTGACGGTTCGCCATGTACTGGTCAGTACTGAACGGTTATTGGTAGATGCAGTCACAGCCTGCACAATACAGGCGTTGTGGGAGTGGTCGGATCTCAAAACCGACGCCCGCAGTTAGCCTGATTGGGCATGCCTAGTCCTCGTTTCGAACGATTTTCCGTCTTTTTCCCCATGTGGAACGAAGAGGAATATTTGCAACGTGCGCTCAACGCCGCGATCGAACTGGGCGAGGAGTTGATCGCAGCCGGAACAGTCGGCGACTACGAAATGATCATTGTCAACGATGCTTCGACTGATGCAACAGCGCAACTTGCAGATGAAGCAGCAGCCCAAAATGCGCGTGTAAAAGTTGTGCATCATCCGACCAACCGCAAATTGGGTGGATCAATTAAGTCTGGTTTTGATGCCGCAACAGGCGACGTGGTGTTGTACACCGATGCCGACTTGCCGTTTGACTTTCGCGAAGTTCACAAGGCAATGCGCTTGATGCACCAGTACGAAGCCGACATTGTTGCGGCCTACCGATTTGATCGAACGGGCGAGGGTTACGTGCGAGTGGTGTATTCATTCTTTTACAACTTGATGGTGCGCGCATTATTTGGTTGCCGCTTTAGAGATGTCAACTTTGCATTCAAGCTGGTACGCCGCAATGTGCTCGAGCAAGTCAAACTCACAAGTGAAGGCTCGTTCATTGATGCCGAGCTGATGGTTAGCGCACGCAAAATGAATATGAGTGTTGTCCAATTTGGAGTTGACTACTTTCCACGAACTCGCGGAGTATCCACGCTCAGTTCTCCCTCGGTAATTGTCAAGATCCTAAAAGAGGCGTGGACATTGCGTGGTCATCTCAATGCTCTAGGACCGAAAAAGAAGTAGCTAACAGGTGCATGAATAGATATGAATAACAACTTTTCAGACGATGACAACTTGTTTGATCAAGACGAATTCTTTGATGAGGGCGTGTTGTTTGATGACGATGATCTAGATCAGTTGCACACACAGCACAGTCTGTATGACCGCTGGCGACCAGCAATTACGGCCTTTGCTGTGCTGCTCACAGTTGTAGCAATAGCAGTTCTTTCCAATGACGATAAGTCGAACTCGAATCCCACCGATACAAGTGTTGTTACTGAAACAACTGGTGTTCCACCGGTGACGGTGCCACTCACGCGAACAATAAAGCCCGGAATGAAAGGCGACGACGTGTTGCGAGTGCAGCAGCGATTGGCTGCATTGAATTTCGATCCGGGCCCACAAGACAGCATTTTCGGGCAGAACACTGTTCAGGCAGTGTGGGCTTTTGAAAAATTAGTAATGAGTACTCCACGCGAGCGTGCAACGGGGGTCGTGACTCCGTCAACGTGGACGATCATGCAATCAGATATTCAAATTAAGCCTCGCCGCGATGCCGACACCGCAACGCACGTAGAGGTGTATCTGCCTGAACAAGTAATGATCGTGTTTAAAGACGGCGTACCTGTTGTGATTACGCACATATCTAGTGGGTCTAATGAAAAATGGTGCGAAGAAGTAACAATTAGTCCGGGCGAGGATGGCAACAGCACCGATGCCGAAATTAAGCGCGGTATCTGCGGAGAGGCAATTACTCCTCCGGGAATTTTCTATTTCTACAATCGTCGGCAGGGAATGCGTGAGTCAAAGCTGGGCACCATGTACAACCCTGTGTACTTCAACTACAACATCGCTATTCACGGTGCAATTTTGGTGCCGCTCAAACCTGCATCGCACGGTTGCATACGTATACCTATGTCGGTGGCTCGATACTTTCAAGCAATTGTTGCCTATGGTGACCGCGTATATGTCTTTGACGGCGTGAAAGAACCAGAGGAGTACGGTGCTCCTGTGCCTCCATTTGATACGCCGGATCCGGATTACACGACTGTGCCAACCACGGTTCCTCAAACAACGTTGCCAAGCTCCACAGTTCCGGCACCGTAGGAGAATCGAAAATGCACAACCAAGAGATTGTTCCCTACGACGAATTCTCAATGTTTGGACAAAACATCGAGGAGTATTCAATAAACGCAAGTGCAACTCCAACAGTGCAGCGAGTGACGGTGCAATTGCCCGATGGGCGAACGGTGAGTGCGCTCAAGTGGGGCGAAGGCGAACCACGATTGGTATTGGTGCATGGCACGGCACAAAATGCACATACTTGGGACACGGTTGCACTGGCTCTTGGTTGTTCGCTACTAGCAATTGACTTGCCAGGTCATGGTCATTCATCGTGGCGCGATGACGCAACCTACACGCCACAAAATTTGGCCGATGATGTTGCGATTGTTGTGCAACAACTAGCACCAAATGCTCAGGCTGTTGTGGGCATGTCACTGGGTGGACTTACGTGCTTAGTGCTGACCGACAAATATCCAACATTGGTCAGACATCTAGTAATGGTGGACATCACTCCGGGTGTGACAAGCAAAAAGGCAAAGGCTGTACTCGACTTCATCAACGGTCCTCAGAGTTTTGCAAGCTTTGAAGATCTGTTGGCTCGCACCACAGAGCACAACCCAACTCGCTCTGCCACAAGTTTGCGCCGAGGCATTTTGCACAATGCGCATCAGATTGAGGACGGAAGTTGGGAGTGGCGTTATGACCGACGTGGCCAAATCAATTCCGAGAAAACAAATCTCGAAGCTGAAACTCCACGCTCGGCATTGTGGGATGCAATTGCTCGTTTGCAATGCCCACTTTTGGTTGTGCGTGGTGGAGCATCTCCGGTCGTTGATGACGAGGACATCGAAGGCGTGAAAAAGCACTACCCAAGTGCGGAGATTGTTGTTGTTGATGGAGCAGGGCACAGCGTTCAAGGCGATCGCCCAATTGAGTTGGCTGCGCATTTGCGCCGCTTCGTCTAGCCCTAGACCAACGAATTAGCCTGATCTCATGAAGGTTTTGACGAAAAAGCTTGGTCGGCCGTGCGACACTGACGCCGGCGAAACCCGAAAGCTTTTGGTGAAAGAAGCTCGTCGCTCATTTGCTGACGTTGGTTACGACGCAACAACTAATCGCGCACTTGCCCAAGCAGCCGGAATAACTACTGGCGCGATCTATCACTACTTTCCATCAAAGCTTGACATGTATGTTGCGGCATACGCGGAAATGCAAGAGGTCGTGCAAAGCACGTTTGAAGCAGCAGCAGCCAAGCATGAGACATTCACCGATAAATTTTCGGCAATTCTGGATTCGATAGCGCAGATGAGTGCTGAAGATCCATCGTTGGCAAGTTTCGTTGTTGGGGTCGCATCCGAATCCCAGCGTCACCCCGAGTTGTCCAAAGCAATTGCACCGCTTCGCATTGGACTTGGGCAGTTTTTGTCCAAAATGTGTGCTGATGCAGTTGAGCGTGGCGAGATTGTTCCAGGAATCAATGCTCAGGTATTGCAAGACCTCATCAATGTGGTGCTTACTGGTCTGTCAAGGTTTGCAACAGTTGTCAACGACCAGCAGCGCGGACTCGATGTGATCGAGGGTCTTAAGCGGATTGTTGCTGGGACTGCTCAGCACGTTGCTGCCAAATAAACAAGTCGAGCAATACGATCGCCAAACAGATCCAGATCAGAACAAACCCCGCAACCTTGGTTGCCGTGATTTCTTCGTTATAGAGCAACCAACCAAGTAGGAAGTTAATTGTTGGAACGATGTATTGCATCGGACCAATGAGCGTGAGTGGTATGCGTTGAGAAGATGCCGCAAATAACAGCAGAGGAACAGTGGTGATCAGCCCCGTCAGCGCAATAAACAACCACTGCGCGGATGAAGCAGTGTTGGAAACACTGTTGGTGTGGTTCCAGCACACCGCGACATAGATGAAGGCGGGAATGCACGCGACAATAACTTCTCCGGTCAAGCTTTCGAGCGGTGGGAGTTGCACTTGTTTTTTGAGATAGCCATAGAAAGTCCATGAAGACGCAATGATGAGCGCAATCCAGGGCACTCTGCCGTATCCGACTGTGAGAACTGCCACGCCACAGAGAGCAAAACAGACTGCAATGATTTGTGGTCTGCGAAGTTTTTCGTGCAGAACAAATACTCCAAGCACCATCGCGCCCAATGGAGCAATGAAATATCCAAGTGCCGTTTCAATGACGTGGTCGTTAACAACCGCCCAAACATATGTTGTCCAATTAATGGTCAGCAAAATGCTGGCTACGGTGAGTCGTAACAATGTTTGTGGATCGCGCATCGTTGCAAACAGCGGTTTCAATCTTTTTGTAACCGCCATGTATCCAACGAGCATGATCGCAGACGTGGTGATGCGCCAACCGATGAGCTCAAACGAATCGAAACCCTTGAGGTGCTTCCAAAAAATGGTGACAAGACCCCAGATGAGATAGGCGCCCAATCCGAGGGTGATTCCCGATTGGTGCAAGCGCCGCGACGCATCATGTTGCGTTGCCGCGGCGTTTGGTGTCATAACGTAATCACGGTGCAAGACGCTACTCGTGAGGGCGAGATAACCTGTTGACAGTGATCACCACCACATCTTCGTGGAAGAAGCTTGTTGCTCTTGGCAAAGAGGCCCCACATTCGACCCTGAGCGGGCTATTCGTGGCTGATACCCAACGAGCCGAACGAAACACGCTTCATCTCAGCCTTGGCAGTGGATCGATTATCGCCGATTTTTCGAAGCAAAACATCACGCAGGAAATTGTGGATGCGTTGCTTGAGTTGGCCCAAGAAGCGTCAGTGTCGAGCCGCAGGGATGCGATGTTCGCAGGAGTGCCAATAAATACGTCGGAAGGTCAGCCGGCTTTGCATATTGCATTGCGTGCACCGAGCACACAAAGAATAGTTGTTGATGGAATAGATGTAGTTAAAGAAGTGCAGCAGGTACGGCAGTCAATGGCTGAATTTGCCAATGGCGTTCGTAGCGGAAAAATTGTTGGAGCAACCGGAAAGCCTTTCACTCACATCATCAACGTCGGTATTGGGGGAAGTGATCTAGGCCCAGCACTGGTGTGGGACGCGCTCTCGCAAACTCTCACGCCTTCGTTGCATTGCTCGTTTGTTTCAAACATCGATCCTGTCGATGTAGAAAAAGTGCTTGAAGAACACGATGCTCAACACACATTGATCGTGATGTGCTCAAAAACTTTTTCAACTACCGAGACGCTCTCAAATGGTCGAATAATTCAGCAATGGCTTGCCAGTTCGGTAGGTGACGCGGGAGTGGCGCAACATTGCGTAGTCGTGTCGGTGGAGCCGCAACGTGCAACAACTGCAGGCATTGCATTTGCTCACTCGTTCAATATTTGGCCATGGGTTGGTGGCAGGTATTCGGTTTCATCTGCTGTCAACTTGGCGAATATTGTCGCTTTTGGCTCTGACGTATTTGATGATTTTTTAAGTGGGATGCGTGCTGTCGATGAACACTTTGTCGAAACACCGTTGTCCAAAAACATTCCCGTGATGATGGGTCTCATCAGCGTCTGGAATAGGTCAATTTTGGGTCGTGAAACGCAGGCGGTGGTTCCATATTCAACTGCATTGCGATTGTTTGCGCCGTATTTGCAACAACTGATAATGGAGAGCAATGGTAAACAAGTAGGTAGCGATGATGCCATTGTCGCGACACAAACTTCGCCCGTTGTGTGGGGCAGCATCGGCACCAATTCACAACACGCATTTATGCAGATGTTGCACCAAGGAACTTCTGTAGTGCCGGTGGACTTGATCGGTTTTGCACGAACATCAGCCGCTCACGGCGATGCACATGACTCGTTGATGGCCAACATGTTTGCTCAAGCACAAGCACTGGCATTTGGCGCAGAATCAACAGAGCCCCAGCGAGCCATGCCTGGCAATCGTGCGTCGACCGTGCTGATGGCAAGCGAGTTGTCGGCGCGAACTTTGGGGGCGCTGATAGCCCTCTACGAGCACAGTGTGTTTGTGCAGGGTTGCGTGTGGGGCATTAACAGTTTTGATCAGTGGGGCGTTGAATTGGGTAAAAAATTGGCACAAAATATCTCCCAACAGATTGCACAAGGCATTCCAAGCAGCGATCAAGACGCTTCGACTTCGCAATTGTTGCAGTGGTATCTCAAACATCGATAAAGCCTCTAATGTTGCGGTCATGGCCTTAAGGACATCGCAACCCGAGCGCATGATCAACCTGTTGGCTTTGCTTGTTCAGCGAACCCAACCCCTCACGCTGAAACAAATTCGCCAGGAGCTTGTCAACCAATATCCAGATGGTGACTCGGCTGCGCGTGCGGCATTTGAACGCGACAAGGCTGAGTTGCGTGCACTCGGAATCCCGATGGACATGATCACGTTGGGTGGAGATAAGGCTGGTGAAGGTGCGTACACGGTTGATCGCCGGCAGTTTGAAATTGGTGATCTTGGCCTCAACGAAGCTGAGCGTTCGGCGCTGCAGATGGCGATTGCCACGGTTCGTATCGGCGCCAGCCATGGAGATGAAGCGCTGTGGAAGTTGGGCGGCGAGCGAGCGCTCGATCGACCTTCAACGAGCGTCAATATTCAGATGGATGACAAGCAATTGCCGGCTCTCGCTGCAGGAGTAATTGAGCATCGCCCCCTCAAGTTTTTGTATAAGGGCCAACAGCGCCAAGTAGACCCATATGGACTCTTGTCGCGCGGTGGCTTTTGGTACATCGTTGGCTTTGATCATCTGCGCGATGCTCAGCGGGTGTTTCGAGTTGACCGGATCGAAGGCGAAATCACTAACGGTGATGCACAATCTTTTAGTCGACCAGAAGGATTCGATCTAGCAAAGGCTGTGCCGACAGAGTTGGAATTGCTGGCCGAGGGTGATGGTGATGATGCAGTTGCGAAAGTCTTGGTGGATGCTGCGCTAGCACAACGTGTGAAAGCAGAATTTGGCGATGGCGCAGTAGTGCGCGAACGAAGTGATGGCGCAATCGAGTTCGCGATCCCGTGCGCAAATATGAGTGCATTTCGTGGCTGGTTATTTGCAATGGTGGATCGCGCCGAAGTTTTAGGGCCACCGCGCGTTAGGGAACATATTGTGAGTCATCTCAAGAAGATTGCGGTTGGCAACTAATGGCGCTTCGTCGATCTCGCCGAGGCCCACGAGGGGCTGCTGAGCGTGTTGCTGGACTTATGGTCATGCTGCCGTGGCTTGTGGAGCGCAAACGAGTCAAATTGTCGGACATGGCAGAACAGTTCAAGTTGACAGAAGCCGAACTAGTGGACGACATCATGATGGCCTCGGTGTGTGGTGTGCCGCCATATTCTCCTGACGCGCTCATCGACGTGTTTGTGGACGAAGACGAAGTAGTTGCCGATGTTCCTTTGATGTTTTCTCGACCGTTGCAACTGAACTCGGCCGAGGTATTTGCTTTAACAGTGATGGGTAAAGCGGCATTGCGCCTGCCGGGTGCTAACAAAAATGGCCCACTAGCCACTGCGTTAAAAAAGTTGCGACCATTGTTGCCATCTGGCGACGGAGTGGTCGAGGTCGATCTGAAGCCAGTTGCATTTCTTGAAGAATTGCGCAATGCAGTTGCGCCTGGTGCGCATCTGTTGATCACATATTTTACGCCAGCTACTGCTGCTCGATCCGAGCGCACAATCATTCCGCGCAGTGTGTTCGAGCGCGGTGGGCACTGGTACGTATCCGCAGACGATGACAAATCGGGCGAGCTGCGCGAGTTTCGGGTTGATCGAATTGAAAGTTTGAATGCAACTGGCAACTTTTCTGAGCCAGACGCGACAACACAGAGATCTACCGACGGATCCACGTGGTTTGATAACGCAGATCTACACGTAACACTCAGAGTCGAACCCTCCGCCAGATGGGTTGTTGAGTCGTACCCGTATATGTCACGCCAAGTCAACGAAGATGGCAGCACACTCGTGACGATGGCCATTGGCAGTGAGCACTGGCTGTCTCGATTGCTGTTGCGTGCAGGCGACGGCGTGCAGGTGCAAGAGCCTCTGGAATTACAGGATTTGGCTAAGCGAACTGCTGCCCAGATGCTTCTGCGCTATGCCTAGCCGCGTATAACTATTTAGTTGCGAGCGCTTTTGTGAACGATTCGCGATCGAAATAGTCGCGCCACAAAGCAATTTTGCCATCGCTGACCACAAATAGCCCGGCGATGTCGAGTTCGATCCAGCGTCCGTCCATCTCGAAGCGGTCGGTGCGTTCGTTCATGACCACACCGTGTTCCATGTCGCCATTGCTTACTTGGTGATGAATCAGCCACTCCACCTTTGTAGCGGCAGCCAAAAAGTCAGACAAAATCTGGATCATCGCCTCTTTGCCAAACACCTTGGTGATTGGAACATTGTCGTATTCGCAGTCATCTGACACCATGTCCATTGCAGCGGTGAAGTGACTTTGCTCGATATTTTCGATAAAGCGAGTGACGTAGTCGCCGGGGTTGGTGATGTCTTTTGTTGCTATCGAATGATCAGGCATGTTTCTAGTTTGGCAGGCTCGTCGCGTTCAAACCGACATAGCAACATTGGGTGGAGAGTAAGGAGTAATCAATGAATGATTGGTGTGATGTGAACGCCAATTGGTGATGACAAAGTAAAGCCAGCTTCGTGTCGAGACTCTTCGTTCTCGTCACCCCAAAAACCATATTCGTGGTTATTGCGCGCAAACAAGCGACAGTCGGTTTTTACGGCACACAGCATGCACAACGAATGAGCCTTAACTTCTCGACGCACTCTGGCTTGCGGCCGTTCGGCGGGTTTACCAAAAAAGAGTTTTGCGTAACCCTTGCAATTGGCGAGATGAGCCCACCCCTCTAATGTTCCTTGAACCATTGACGGCTCGGGTTCGCAGCCGTGCGCACTGAAATCATCGTCATTCTCGTACACATCGCTCATGGAAACCTCCATTGCTTTGAATCTCGTTATTTCACACTAAATGGTCCTGTACCAATAATGTCTACTTGAGATCAAAACTTTTCCAAAAAGAATTTGAATTGGCGTGAATTGGCTTGGCTAGAGCAATTCAGCGGCCAGGCTGGCCACTTCGCTGCGCTCGCAGGCAGCCAGGGTCACGTGTCCAAAGCATCGCTGACCAGCAAAGGCATGTATGAGCACGGCCAAAGCGTTGTTTGTCTCGCCCATATACGGGGCATCGATCTGGCTCGTGTCGCCCGTAAACACCACTTTGGTGCCCTCGCCAATGCGGGTGAGGATCGTTTTGAGCGTCGTTGGCTCGAGGTTTTGGGCCTCGTCAACAACCACAAATTGCTGCTGAAGTGATCGTCCGCGCAAGAAGGTAACCGACTCGAGTGTGAGTTGTCCGCGATCGGTGAGGTCATCAATGAGGCCAACTGCATCACGACTTGAGCGTTGGTCGGTGAGAGCAACTATTGCATCGTGGATTGCAGCCATCCATGGATCGAGTTTCTCATTGAGATCACCTGGCAGGAAACCAACATCGGCTCGACCAACGGGTACGAGTGGGCGATACACAGCGAGTCGCTCGTAGCGACGTGACTCAACAACTTGTTCGAGACCTGCCGCGATTGCCATGACGGTCTTACCTGTGCCGGCCCGACCGTCGAGTGCAATTACGGTGACTTCGGGATCGAGTAACAGCTCAAGCGAGAAACGCTGTTCTTTACTGCGAGCCCGAAGACCCCATGCTTCTGGGGCATTATGGGCGAGAACTTTGAGCTCATTGTTGACGCAACGAGTGAGTGCAGATTGCGACCCGCTACGAACGACTGCAAAATTATTTTCGACAAACGGGTCAGGGGTGTTGAGCGATGAAACTTCAATTCCGCCGCTGCCATAGAGCGAGTCGATGTTTTCGACGCTCGTGTCAATTGTGACCCACCCCATAGGACGGGTTGACTGACCAGCACCGACTGGCTGGTGCTCCTCGGCTTGAAGCCCCAAATGGGCGGCCTTAATACGAAGGGCAGCGTCGTTCGAGATCATGCGGGTTGGCGCAACCCTGGCCTGGCCAAGGGCGGCGCCAATGATGCGATTATCAGGGATTTCGGGGTCTAAACCATGCTCAATCAGGAGGTGGCGTTGGATGCCATTGACTTCAATCTGCACAGTTCCGTAGTCGGGATCGTTATGGACGCGCATTGGCAGGGCAAGTGAGCCACCAGCTTTTTTGCGCAAGTCTTCGATAGTGCGAAGAGCAGTTCGCGCAGATCGACCAACGTCATCCATGCGAGTTTTGAGTCCGTCCAACTCTTCGACAACAGTGAGTGGGATCACAACATCGCAACCAACAAAGTTGAGCATGCTCATTGGATCTGCAACAAGAACAGAAGTGTCAAGCACAACTCGAGTAGCGCGAGAAGTTGCAGAATCGGTTGGGAACAGACGACGATCGGTCTCGCCGATCGAAAGATTCTGATCAGAGTGTGAGTCGTGTGTAAGCAACATTGCTCATTGTGCTGTGTGAACTCGAGTGGATGGTGGATGCTCGCTTCTCAAACTTGATCTGAATCCGTTATGGCTGTGGGGTTCAAAGTTGTTACCAAAAATTAAACTTGCAAGTTTTCTCCCGAGGAGACTTTTGGGAACTTTTTTGAAATTTTGAGAAATTCCGGGCAATTTTCGGAAATATTTTGAAATTTTTTTAAAAAATTTTTTTGGTCGGAAATTTCCACAAATTTGGGTGCGTTGCGTTGGTTTTGGGAGGTAGTTCCTCTGATTGTCTGTGCTGGCAACGAGATCATTCTGAATACGTGTAAAGAATGAAATTTTGCCCATAAAAACGAGATTTCATCAGTCGGGATGCTCGGCAAACCCAATACCCATAAGGGTTACCCCATGATCAATAGAAATGCGTCATGAACGCACTCTGCATTGCTATGGCGATGAATGGCAACACCTGAATCGAAAAATTGTCTCCAAAGGTCATCAAATTTTTGTCGCGCTGACAAATTTTGCGACTGAGAGAATTTTGGGGATTCACTTTCAAAAATTGGACACAAAACCGTTCAATGCTTGCAATTTGTCTGCAGACCTACTCAAATATATGACGAAGCGGTATTCCGAAACCGAGAAAGCAAGGTAAGCAATGACAAAAGCAGAGCTCATAGATGCAGTGTCAGAAAAAGCAGGAGTCTCCAAGGCGGAAGCCGAGAAGAC
>JBIKID010000034.1:0-16233 GCA_044361815.1 Ilumatobacteraceae bacterium
GCGGGTGACCATCCCAGTCTTCTGGCATCAAGATGCGCGTCAAATCTGGGTGACCATTAAACGTGATGCCAAACATGTCAAACACTTCGCGCTCCATGGCTTCGGTGCCTGGGTACAAATCGAATGCCGAGTCGATTGATGCATTGGCTTCGCTCACTTGGGTGCGCAGCCGCATCCGAGTGCGATCTCGCATTGACAACAAATTTACAACGATTTCAAAACGCTCTGGGGCAATTGCCTCTGGCAACGTACGACCGGGGTGAGTCAGGAAGTCAACGGCTGTGAGATCTACACACATCGTGTACGAATCGTCGATCAGTTTGCGAAGCGTTGCGATATATCGATCCTTCGGCACAAACAACACGCTCTGTCCGTGTGATTGACCCAATACACAATCGTGCAACACATCGGTCGTCATGATCTAGCGCTTTCCAAGAACAACTGGCGTATACGTGCCGGCGGCAATTTCTTGAATATGCACATTGGCGCCAGCACCCGTTGCTTTGCGACGGCTCATGATCTCGCCATCTTCAATCAATTGATGCAATGTCTCGATGGCGTGAATAAGAGTCTCTGGGGTTGGAGGGCAGCCTGGCGCATACACATCGACAGGAACAATTTGGTCAACACCCTGCACGATTGCATAGTTGTTAAACATTCCACCGCTGCTTGCGCACACGCCCATCGAGATAACCCACTTGGGTTCCATCATCTGGTCGTATACCTGTCGTAACACTGGCGCCATCTTCTGGCTGACGCGTCCTGCAACGATCATGATGTCGGCTTGGCGTGGTGAAGCGCGAAACACTTCCATGCCGAAACGCGCGAGGTCGTAGTGCGCTGTTCCTGTTGCCATCATTTCGATTGCACAGCAAGCAAGACCAAACGTTGCACCCCAACTTGATCGCGAACGCGACCACTTGACCACATCTTCAATGCGTCCAGTCAAAAAGTTGTGCTCAAGCCCACCAAGGCCGTCGTCCATGACGTTGCGCACGAGACCCATTAGGCAGCTGCCCCATTGTCATCTTCGCGACCTTCAAAACCAACTCGACGAACTGTGCTCATCGCGGTGCGACTTGGCGACTTCATCTCATCATTATTGCCCAAATCGAGGCGGACGGCTTTCTTAATTGGGCCCCAATCGAGTGCCCCACGCGCGATGGCATACACGAATGCGATGAAAAACACGGCGCTGAACGCAAGCATCTCAAAGAATGCGTATGAGCCAAGCGCCTGACGGCTCACTGCGTATGGATAAGCAAAAATGATTTCGATATCAAACATGATGAACAACATCGCGATGATATAAAAGCTCACCGGAAAGCGCTCTGGTGCTTCGCGGCCTGGCACAATTCCACATTCGTATGGTGCCGACTTTGCGCTGTTTGGGCGACGTGGTGCAAGCAACATCGATGCGACAGAACTTAAGGCGCCAAAGATGATGGCAAGGGCCATCAAGACAACGATTGGAAGATACTGACCCACGGTGTTGCTATGCCTTTGAAGGCAGAGTCTCGCTGCTCATGTTTGCTCGCAACAGGAAGTCACGACGATGGAGCAACCAGCACAACATCAAGAAGATCAATCCTGAGCCCAAAGTAATCAACGCTGCAGGTTGACGCTTTGCGCCAAGGTCGCGCAACATGTGCACGTAACGATGTGGTTGCGCAGTGTCAATAACTGGTCGTGCAGGTGCTCGACCTGGTTCAACGCGTTGTGGCACAACTGGAGCAACCTCAACGAGTGCATACCTTGGCTTGTGGAAGAACGCCAAAAAGTCAAGTGAATCATTGATCTTTGGCCAACGCTCGCCACCGCGGTCGTAGACAGCAACCGACAGATACGAACCAGCAGGAAACTCTTTTGCCTCGTTTTCCAAGATTGCATCAGAGGCGGCGACTGCCTGACCGCGCTGCGGGTCTGATTCCTCCAACAAATTCCAGCCCTCTGCTTGAAGTTCGGTCGCCACCGATGCAGCATTTGCGGTTGGGTCATTGCCTATTGGTGGTGTTGCCTGAAGAATTTCTGCACCAACCAAAAATGCCGGGTCGCGCACAATCGTGATCGGTTCAGCTGGAGACCAAAATGGTGCTGGACCCGTGAGTCCGATGCCATACGTCCACCAAATAGCACCCATGGTCATCATCCAGCCGAAGAAGCCTGCGATCACAACCAAGAAACCAAGTCGTGCGCCCAGGTTGGTACCAACTACCAAATATGTTCCACCAATCAGCACAACTACCGCGATAAGTACGACGACGATGCCGCGTAATTCTGGCTGCCAATTCACTGCAAAAAGTGTTGACAACATTTAGAGACCTCTCACATAATCGACAACTGCATCTACTTGTGATTCAGTCAGCATTGCACCGAATGCTGGCATACGGCCACTGCCCTGGCCTTGCTCGCCATAACGCTTTCCGAATTCACTGCCACCATTAATAAAGGCAACCATGTCGGATTTTTGTGGAAACTGGCGAACGGCCGAGCCACCTGTGAGGTTTGGCCCGAAAGCGCCTCCACCTGTGATTTGTGGATCGCCATATGAATAGCCCTTTGTGTGGCAGCGAGCACATGAATAGTTGCCGCTACCTAAGTCCAAATTGAATAATGCTTCGCCCACAGTCTTGTATGTACCGGCAGCAACCAATCGTTCGGCCTCTGCCTGGATTTCATCTTGCATTGCCTTTGGCAAATGACCGCCATCACAAGTCAACGGATCATCGGTTATCAAACGACAGTTTTCACGAGGAATCTGAATGCCTTTCATATACGTGAGCACCGTCTGAATTTGTTGTTCGTTCAATGGACCACCACCGACTAGGCCCCAAGGTGACATCGGTGAGAACGGACGCCCGTAGTTGAGAATGAAGCGAACTTCCTCTTCGCTGTAGCGGTAATAAATAGTGTTGATCGCTGGGGCTTTCCAGCTGACTTCTTTTACCTCACCTGTTTTTGTGTCAGTGATGGAATAAGCAGCAGCGCCACCGGGACCCTTCATGCCACCGTGGCAACCTGCGCAGTTATAGCCACCATCCGCGGTCGTAGCAAACAACTTGCTACCCCACGAATCAAATTGGTGCTCCCATTGCTTGATAGCACCCGCTTCGCGACTTGGCTCAAGTATCCAATACAACGGCAAACTGATTGTCACTACAACCAAAAACAAGAGACCAATCAATTGAGTGCGCTCAATCTTCTTTCCCTCAAGAACCTCATCGTCGAAATACGGCTTGCGGTTTGCTGCAAGCGTAATTTCGGATCCGATTTCAGCACGACTACGACGGATGTTGGTGAGGCCGTAGACAATCCAGCCACCGACAGCGATCACCAAAATGATCCATGCAATATTTGATGTAACGACAGCAATCATTAGTGGCCTCCTGCAGTGCCGACGCAGTGCGGACCTTCAGCTTCTTGACCGGTGGTATTGGTACCGATTGGTGGCCCACCGAAAACAGATCCTGTATCAATTACCACCATCTCATTGGCAACAGAAACACCGAAGCGATCCATGCCACGTGGAGCAGGTCCACCCTTTTTCTCGCCAACAATGTTGTATTGCGATCCGTGACATGGGCACTCAAACCACTGAGAACTCTGGCAGTTTGGAACTCGACACCCCAAGTGAGGGCATTTTTGGTATAACGCAATAATTCCGGCTTGCATTCCTTCAAAAACTGCTGGCTGCGCACCGTAGGCCACTTTGGCTTTTGACAAACCTTCTTTTGGATACTCAGTTACCCACGCGCGAGCTTCCGGGACGTAGTAGAAACCCTTGTTGGCGCGAATCTGGCCGATAACTGTGTCCAAGTTGCCAATATTGATTTTGGAACCAAAACCACCCGACGAACTTGTCCACAAAAATGCAATAAGGGCTGCACCGAAAGCGCCAAGACTTGCGCCCAACAAGGAGCCAGTTGCACGATTCAGGAACTGTCGTCGAGCAATACCAACTGCTTCTACATCTGGTGGCGACCATGGCTCAACTTCGGCAACCGGACGAGTAGCAATGGCAATGTTGCGAGCAACAATTGCGGCACGCTCAATTGCGCGACCAGACACTTCATCTGGATTCACTTTGCCCACATCTTTACGACGGGTTTCACGCTTGAGCGTACCAACACCGCGTGAATCGTTGCGCTTAACCGAAGTAAGGACGAGCGCTAGCCCGAGGACGATGAGTACTGCGACTGCGAGAGTGATGATGGTGATTGTGTTCATATATATATGTGTCGCCTTAGAGCTCGAAATAGATTCCTTCAACCCATGGGAATACGAAGTTGAAGCCTGGACCACGGAAGAACGAGCCGATAATCACGAGCACTGCCCAAAACATCAGGTGAACCGTAAAAATGCTGGTCATGAACTTGCGATCTTCTGGCTTGTTTGATGGATTGCGATCCATGTACGGAGTAAGAATCAACGCAACGAGCGCCACGCCAGGAAGCGTCACACCTGCAATCATCGGATGAAACATGGTGAGCAACTCTTGCAACCCCAAGAAGTACCAAGGTGCCTTTGATGGGTTTGGTGTCTGGTTGAAGTTTGCGGCTTGCAACAACGGTGCGTTAACAAACCACGAGAACAAAAATGTAAACGCGGTGCATGCAAGTGCGGCAACAAACTCTGGTCCGAGCAAGTGAGGCCAAGTGTGAACTTTGTCGACTGGCACAGCCTTAACATCTTGAATCGAGCCAGATTTAACAACTGTCAATAAGCGCTGCGTGTGACCTCCGGGGCCAGTACCAAGCGGTGAGCTACCGTTTGCTTCTGTGGTTGCAACACCAGTTGCAACACGCTCAGCAACAGCGACTCCACCTGCTGCTGCCGCTTTTGAACGATTGAGCAACTCTTCTGGAATACGCGAGTCTGACGGTGCGCCACTTGCGGCTGCGCTCGCGCCACCGTCGGTTGCTGCCTTGTCGCGTGCTTCTTGCGCACGCTTAAGAAGATGTGCTGGTATTTCAGTCATAGCGGCCCCGATATTCCGCCGTCTTTACGCACTCGCCAAAAGTGCACGGCTAGAAAAATGACAGTAATAAATGGAAAGAGCAACACGTGCAACACATACCAACGCAACAACGTTTCAGCACCGATTTCGACACCGCCGAGCAACACAAATCTCACTTGAGAACCAATGACTGGCGAATAACCCATCATGTTGGTACCCACAGCTACTGCCCAGAGAGCAAGTTGGTCCCATGGCAACAAGTAGCCAGTGAACGAAAGTAGCAAAGTGAGTGTGAGCAAAATAACGCCAATCACCCAGTTGAATTCGCGCGGAGCTTTGTATGCACCGTGGTAAAAAACGCGTGCCATGTGCAAGAACACGCTGAGCACCATCAAGTGGGCTCCCCATCTATGCATGTTTCGAACCATCAAACCGAATGTCACTGATGTTTGCAGCGACTGAATATCCTGCCAGGCATTTGTGGCGGTCGGTCGATAGAAGAACATCAAGAAGATGCCAGTAACGGTGAGCAATATAAACAAGAAAAAGCTCAATCCGCCAAGACACAGCGTGTAACTGACCTTTACTGCGTGACGCTTTACTTTGACTGGGTGCAAGTGATAGAGCACCGAGTTCATAATCACGTACGAACGGTTACGCGGTGAGTCGGTGTAACCCTTGCGAAAAATTGAGCCTGGGCGAAAAATAGAGTTCCACGCTTGGCTGCCTTTGAGCGACTCGTTCAACTTTGTCGCGCGCTCCTTCAGTGTCACCTTGGGCTGCTCTTCAAGTGTTAGTGCCATAAAATATTCTCCGTATCAATCAGTCTTCTAAAGCCGCATCCCATAGCCATAGCCATGGTTTGACGTACGTGTATGAAAGTCTCCAGTTGCAACTGGTTCGCCAACCTTGCCCATAATGATGACGCCGGTCGGACAACGATCGACGCACAGCGCGCAACGTGTGCAGACGTCGTCGTCAATAATGAACAACACATTGTCGGATGGATCGTCGCCAGGCTTTTCGGTGTTTTCTGCGACAGCAATTGCCTCAGGTGAAACCATGTGAATGCATTTCCATGGACAAATATCCACGCAACCTTCGCACATGATGCATTCGCTCTGATCGATGTGAATAAATTGTTTTGGCTTAACTGCCTTAGCAAGGTATGCAGCATCGACCTCAACGAGTTGATACTCGTCAGACCATTCCGGCATTGGTGGGTTGGCGTCTGTCTTTGTCATTTCAGATCAGGCCTTGCGCGCCAATGGTCGACCGTATGAAGATGTCTCAACTTCTTTTGTCTTTACCGCTCCACGCTTTTGCCACCACGCAAAGATGAGGCCCATTATTACGAAGTAAAACACGTGAATCACCACAACGATGGTGTCGCGAATTGCTTCATAACTGACATCAAACGGAAACTGTCCACCGAAGGACTGGGGCTTCAAGATGTCAAACGGCCCAAAAATAATATTGTCCTTGCGCCACCCCAATTCTTTGTCGGCGTGGTCGATGAACTGGTGAGGCACAACACCGAATGCGATGAACATGACAGCAAAAACGTACGTCGCTCCAAAAATTGCTTCGCCCCAGGTTGCTTTGCGATCTGCTGGGCGACGCATGCCAACAACGATGATCAAACCAATTAAAACGAGGGTAAGGAAAAACGAAAACAAGAACGCTTGGTTCATGCCAGGCCACTTCAGGATGTCTATTGCCAGCATGTTGAGCGGGGGACCTTTCCTTGCCAATTCGTAAATAGGGTTCAGTTCACAAATAAGGCTAGTCGGGCAAAGTGTCTAGAGGCGAAAACTAGCGAGTTCGTGCATTCGTGCGCGTTGTGACTTGTAACTACCCCGTCAGCCAGCCGTGTTTTATTTCCCACCCTGTTCGAAGCGTTCTTGAATTGGGGCCAATTTGATTTAGAGTGGACGCCGTGACCGAGATACCCGAACACCTGCTCAAGCGATCGAAGGACCGCCAACAGTCAGGCGCAACTCCATCTACAGACGTTGCGGCAACTACCCCAGCCGCTGCGCCTGCTGCAGTTGAAAAAGCAGTTGCGCCAGTTGCGCCAAAGGTGCTCCCCGATCCTGCCTACGTTGCCGCGGCCAAGTCGCGCAAAAAGATTCCATTCTGGGCAATGGCAACATTGAGCCTGCTACCACTGTGGGCATTTTTGTATGTGGCAGCGCTCAAGCCACAAGAAAAAGTTGTTGAAGGTCCGCTTGCAGTTGGCGCAGCGGTCTACGGATCATGCGCAGGTTGTCACGGCGCAGCAGGTCAAGGTGGTGCTGGCCGCGCCCTCCACCAAGGCGAAGTAATGAAAACATTCCCGAAGATTGAAGACATGTTGAACTTTGTGTACACCGGGAGTCAGGCGTATGTATCTGCAGGTCTCAAGGTTTACGGAGATCCAGATCGCGAAGGTGGAGCGCATGCACCACTTTCATACAACGGAAACCCAATGCCGATGCAAGGCGAAAAACTTGGCGGTGCATTGACCGAAGCACAAATTCTTGGAGTCGTATGCCATGAGCGTTATGAAATTGGCGGCACCGACCCCAAAGATGAAAAGTGGGCCGCCGAATACGAAACGTGGTGCTCACCAGAGTCTGAAATTTTTCTCGCTCTCGAAAAAGGCACTTCGTCATTCGAAACAATCGATAAAGATTTCTCGATGCTGACCGAGCCACCTGCGTATGTGGGCGTTGAGGCTCGCGAGTCCGGCAAGTAACAAGTTACTCTGGCAATTTAGTTTTTGCTGCAGACCACTTCGGTCACTTCGTCTTTAATCAAGTCAAGCACCGTGTAGCTATTTTGTGAAAACTTTGTAATGAACTCACGCAGGTTTGCGGTGTCCGACTCGGAGTCACAAGTGCGTATCACTCCATTTCCAAGTTTTACGATCCAATCATTTTGTAACACACCCAAACTCCCGCCGTTCAACATGTCAACCAGCGGCGGAAGAGTCAAGATCTTTTGACTGGTGGCAGCATTCTCATCTACTGGCACAAGAGCAAACCACACCACTCCACCGCCAAGCATGTCGGCTAACAACACACACGCAGAAGGCGCAGTCAGATTTGTGCATGTGATTTCGCCCAACGTGCCCTCAAGAATTTCGACCACACGACCGTCGTCCAGTGTGAGCGTTGCATTGCCCACGGTCTTGCTGCTCGCTATTTGCCAGCCCTCTTGCGCTGCTACTGACGTAGCAACAGCAACTTGTTCAACATTGTGAGTAGCCGGAAGCGATGTCGGCGTTGACGAACTTCCTGAGGTAAGTGCAAACAAGCCCAACACAACAACAGCTGCAGCGCCAAGAATTGCAAGTGCTGCCCACAAGCGAGCCGACAAGAAGTGGCGCATAGTTCTATTCTAAATCGTTTCGTTTTCGCTTAGGCGATTGCATGTGCTGCGCGATGGGCGGCCGCTGCAAGTTGTTCCATCACCGCATCTGTATGACCCACTCCAACAAAGAGTGCTTCGTAAGCGCCTGGCGCCATCGCAACACCTTCGTTGAGCATCGCATGAAAGAACTTTGCGTACATCTTTTCGTCCGTTTGCTTCGCTTCGTCAAAGTTGGTTGGAACACGATTACCGAAGAAAGCGCCGACGAGTGTGCCAACAACCGGAAACTGTGCAGTGATACCCGCGCTCGTGCAGGCGTCGCGTAACAGAGTAGCGAGTTGTCGCGCTCGCGCACCGAGCTCCATATAAACGTCTTGAGTCAGCTCGTTGAGTGCACTTAAACCTGCTGCAGTGGCAAGAGGATTACCAGCAAGGGTTCCTGCATGAAAAACTTTGCCAAGAGGCGAAAGATTTTCCATCACTGCGCGCGAACCGCCAATTGCACCAATTGGAAGACCGCCACCAATTACTTTGCCAAAGCACGTGATGTCTGGGCGCACGTCGTACTTTGCCTGTGCTCCGCCCATGCCAATTCGAAAACCTGTAATCACTTCATCAAAAATCAACAGCGCACCGGCTTTGTCGCATGCCGCTCGCAGACCTTCTAGAAAACCAGGTGCTGGTGCAACGACGCCCATGTTTGCGGCAATTGGTTCGACAATCACTGCAGCAACATCGTTGCCAATTTCGGGCACCACGTTGTACGGCACAACAAGCGTATTGGCAACGGCTTCTTCTGGCACACCTGCAGTGCCTGGCAAACCAAGCGTTGCAACGCCGCTGCCACCAGCAGCAAGCAATGCATCGGTTGCGCCGTGAAAGTTGCCCGCAAAAGTAATGATGCGCTTGCGGCCAGTGGCCCCACGTGCAAGTCGAACTGCGGTGCTCGTTGCTTCAGTTCCGCTGTTCATTAAACGCACTCGCTCGCAACTTGGTACTCGTTCACTAATGGCTTCGGTGAGTTTCATTTCGCGCGGAGTTGGCGCACCAAAAGATGTGCCATCAACTGCTGCGGCTTGCAACGCAGTAGTGATCGATGGGTGTGCGTGTCCCAAAATGACGGCCCCGTAACTTTGCACCAAGTCGATATAACGCTTGCCCTCAACATCAATAACGTGTGCACCTTCGCCACGCGCAACAATGTACGGCTCTCCGCCTACTGCCTTAAACGCACGAATTGATGAGTTGACTCCGCCAGGAATTACTTCGGCAGAGCGTGTGTACAACGTGTGATTGGATGGCACACCTTTGCCCGTGCACACCGTTGCTGTGCAGCCTGCCGCAACACATGCAACTGGATCACAAAACTGAATGCTCATGTTTTAGCGATTATTTTCTGCGAACCAACGCGCGAAATACGTGAGAATGATGTCCGCACCTGCACGCTTGACAGCCGTGAGTTGCTCGAGTGCCACAGTGTCGTGATCGATCCAACCATTTGCTGCGGCTGCTTTAATCATCGCGTATTCGCCGCTTACGTGATACGCCGCAACCGGTACATCAACTTGGGCGCGAACTGCCGAAATCACATCGAGATAACTCAAGGCAGGTTTGACCATGACGATGTCGGCACCTTGTTCGATGTCGGCGTGTACTTCGCGAAGTGCTTCGCGAGCGTTACGCCAATCTTGTTGATAACCCTTGCGGTTACCTCCACCTTGAATCTGCACGTCAACCGCATCACGAAATGGGCCGTACAAACCAGACGCGTACTTTGCTGAATACGCCATGATCGCGACATCAGAAAATCCGGCGCCATCAAGAGCTGCGCGAATCGCTCCAACTTGGCCGTCCATCATTCCACTTGGTGCCACTACGTGTGCGCCAGCTGTTGCCTGCGCAAGCGCTGCTCGGCAATAGATATCGAGTGTTGCATCGTTGTCTACATCACCATGTTTGTTCAGCACTCCGCAGTGTCCGTGTGATGTGTATTCGTCAACACACAAGTCAGACATCAACACCATGTCGTTGCCGACTTCTTTTTGTAATTCGCGTAATGCCACCTGCACGATGCCGGCCGGATCAAATGCGCCAGAGCCAACTTCGTCTTTCGCTGATGGAATTCCAAACAAAATGACAGCAGGAACACCAAGCTCTGCAAGTTGCACTACTTCACTGCGCAATGAATCGAGTGTGTGTTGCACAACTCCAGGTAGCGATGTGATTGGCTGGGCAGACGAAATACCTTCGCGCACAAACAGTGGAGCGACAAGGTCTTTGACTCCCAAGCGCACTTCTGCAACGAGTTCGCGCATGGCGGGACTCTGTCGCAGGCGACGTGGGCGAGATTGCGGAAACGCCATACCCGTAAGGCTACGGGCGCTGTTGTTCGAAAACCTCAACGAGTGCAGCCACTACAGCACTGGGCGTTGTTTGCGCCGCAACGCTCGACACCCGAATATTGAGATTGCGTGCAACACGAGCGGTTGATTCACCGATTGCGATCACCACGTCTGGTGTCTTCATTCCCATCCCAGCACGCCAGGAGCGCACAGCCGATCCAGAATAAAAAACCACAGCGTCAGCTTCTGCAGCCTGCACAACTTCTTGCTCACTCGGAGTAGCCGCCACCGTTTGATATGCAGCAGCTTCATCCACCAACCATCCGCGCTCCGCAAGTCCGCGCGCAACCGAAGAGTCGACTACGCCGCCTACATTTTCAACTTGAGCAAGTAATACTCGCCCCTCGCCATAGGGGAACTCGCGCACAAGTGTCTGAGCATTTGCAATACTCGGCATGAAGTCTGCAGCACATCCAAGTGCCTTTGCCGTTGCACCACCAACCGCCGCAATTTTTGGTCGTCGTACTTCGCTCGCCAACAGTGTTTGAAGAAATGCTGCAATGCTTTGCGCTCCATTTGCAGACGTAACAACTATCCAGTCGTATTCTGCAGCGCGCTCGAGAGATGCCTGCAGTTTGCGACCACCATCACTTGGTCCAACAATTTTGATCAGCGGCACTAACACCACATTGACATCAACTTCGGTCAGCAAATCCGCAAGTTCACTCGACTGTTCAACTGGGCGAGTCAGTACAACTGTCTTTCCGGCGAGGTTGGTCATTGCAATTTGTTTCGGCACTGCGTTGCGATGTCGCGAGCGAATTGCAATCGATCTTCAACACCAGCGACCGACTGAGTGTGCACAACATGACGATCCGCTGCGGTGTCACCCGTTGCCATAAATGCAGTAAACACATCTTGTGCATCCAAATGTGCACCTATCGGCATGTTGCACCCTGCACCCAACTCGGCCAAGAATGCTCGCTCCATTTCAACCGCACGTCGAGTTGCAGCGTGGTCAACCGCCTGAAGTGCGGTTTGCGAAATCGCATCTCCCACTCGACACTCCACTGCTACACAACCCTGGCCAATCATTGGCACAACAACACTTGGGTCGAGAATTTGTGCGATCTGATCGGTGAGACCAAGCACCTCAAGTGCTGCAACTGCCATGACGATTGCACCACCTTCAGGTACCTTGCCCAGCCGAGTATTGATATTGCCTCGCAAATCGATGAACGCGAGGTCGGGCCGCATCGTGAGCAACTGCGCACGCCGGCGCACCGAACCAGTTGCAACCGTTGCGCCTTGTTGCAGACCAGACAACGTGTTGCCAACTAATGCATCGCGAGCATCTCGCCGCGCGCACCATGCACCGACAATAAGACCCTCAGTTTGCAAAGATGGCAAATCTTTTGCCGAGTGCACAGCCAAATCTGCGTGGCCATCCAGCACGGCCTGCTGCACTTCTTTAACGAAAATGCCCTGACCACCAATTTGGTGCAGCGGAACATCGCGCTTGATGTCGCCAAGCGTTTCAACAAAAACGAGTTCGGTTGTTTCACCAGTTGCTGTAGATATTGCATGAGCAACTACTTCGGCTTGAGTGCGGGCTTGTGCACTCGAGCGAGTTGCAAGACGAATCATTCGATGTCGAAGAGGTCACGCAGTGCCGCAGCGATGCGCTCACCTTGGGGCGTGCCCGCACTGTTTTTGAGTTGGATGGATGGAGTGTGAAGCAATTTGGCAACAACCGACTTGCTCATGGTCTCTACCAATTCGCGCTGCTCTGGCGTCAAGCCAGACATGCGAGTTGCAAATCTTTCCATCTCAGCGCGACGAATGTTTTCGGCGCGCTCATGCAACTCGGCAACCAATGGCGCGGCTTGTCGGGCAATTGATTCTTGTGTGAAACGCTCTACTTCTTCGCCAATAATTGATCGCACTGCATCGGCTTCATTGTTGCGAGCGTTGATTCCAACCTGTGCCCAGTCGCGCAGGTCATACAAATCGCGCAATGTCACGTGTGCAATTTCGCTTACCGAATGCTCCACGTCTCGTGGCATCGCAATGTCCACAATCAACAACGGCGATTGCGGCGAAGTTGCCCGCGCAGAGTTCACCAACTCTGTAGTGATGATCGGTTCTGTTGCGCCTGTGCATGTCAACACGACATCGGCAACGCCTAAAGAATTTGCCAACTCAGATATTGGACTGACCACGGCGCCAACAGTTGCGGCTAGTTGCTCGGCGCGCTCTGTATTGCGATTCATGACTGTTACCGACGCAGCACCGGCACTCGAAAGTGCGCGGGCAATGCCTGCACCCATGTCGCCTGCGCCAACAACAAGAACGCTTTTGCCCTGCATTGTGCCCAACAACTCTTTAGCCATCTCGACTGCAGCATGCGAAATTGATGTAGTTGATTTGCTGATTCCAGTTTCGTTACGCGCACGCTTACCCACTTCAAGCGCCTGTCGAAACAACATATTGAGCGTCGTGCGAGAAGTCTGCTCAACGCGAGCCAAATCCCATGCGTCACGAACTTGGCCAAGTATTTCGGTTTCGCCAATCACTGCAGAGTCAAGACCAGATGCAACTTCAAACAAGTGCGATACTGCAGCCTCGTCGTGCTGACTATAAAAATGTGGATGCAATTCGTCTGGTGTTAATCCAGAAAGCTCACAGAAGTAGTCGCGCACATCTGCGTACGCACCATGAAACTTTTCGGCGACAACATAGACCTCGGTGCGATTGCATGTTGAGAGCAACACTGTCTCGCGCACATTGTCGCGCGACACCAAACTGTGCAATGCCTTTGTCAGCGACTCTTCGGCAACAGCGACGCGCTCGATTACATCGAGTGGTGCCGAGCGATGATTAACCCCAAGAACAACTATTGACATGCGCCAGGCCTGTTGAGTTGTTCGTAATAACCAAGTATCTGCAACTCCATGCCCAAGTCAACGCTGCGAACCGACACCTCGTTCGGTACTGTCAGCACTGTCGCAGCAAAGTTGAGAATTGATTTGATGCCGGCAGCGACAAGCAATTCTGCTGCACGTTGTGCCGATGCGGGCGGTGTGGCGATAACACCAATGCTGACTTTGTCGTTGTTGACAATTGACAACAGCTCATCAACATGCTGCACCACTACTCCCCCAACTTTTTTGCCAACCTTTGCCGAGTCAATATCGACAACTGCCGAAACCTCAAACCCGCGCGAAGAAAAACCAGCGTAATTTGTGAGCGCGTTGCCCAGGTTGCCCGCACCAACAACCACGACCTTCCAATCGTTCAACAATCCAAGTTCGCGCTTAATTTGATAGACGAGATATGCGACGTCGTATCCAACACCACGAGTTCCATAGCTACCCAAGTACGACAAATCTTTGCGCACCTTGGCCGCATTGAGTCCGGCCAAACCTGCAAGTTGGTCGCTCGACAACTGCGAGACACCTTCCGTTATCGATTTATTCAAGATCTGTAAGTACACCGGTAACCGAGTGACTGCAGCGTCAGGAATTCGTCGACGAAGTGCCTCAGGCCGTGATGGGGGTTTCACTAGATCTGTCACACTACGAAGGGTAGGCGTTCGTGCATGAATTCACGAAGTCCGTGCCCTGGCTCTGGGCCTTATGTCCACAAGACATCCGTCACTTTATAGACAATCAAAAGGCCGATTTGCCCAACTAACCTGCGCCAATGAGTTTTGCCTACAGCATTACCGAGATCGTGGCTGCCCAATCGGCGCACAACGAGTTGAACTCGGCATTGGCAGGTGCTGCAACCCTCATTGCATGCGCATTCACTCTGAGCACGTTTGATCGCTGGTTGCGCAGGCGCCAGCCACACGAATTGGCATGGACGATTGCAATGGCACTCTTCGCTGTTGGATCAGGTGCACTGTGGTGGGCCGAAAGTTCCGGTTGGAACTTGATGGCGTTTCGTATTTTTTTCTTGGCCGGCGCCGTACTCAATGTGGCTTGGCTCGCACTTGGAACTGTGTACTTGCTGATTGGTGTTCGTGCAGGAGATGTTTGTCGCACGTGGCTCGTCTGGTTGTCGGGTCTTGCGACAGGAGTGGTGTTGATTGCCCCAACAAAATCGCAAGTTGTTGCGACCGAATTTCCTGCGGGTCGAGAAATATTTGGTGTTGCACCGCGCATTCTTGCAGCCATTGGATCGGGAGTACCTGCGCTCTTCATCATTGTTGGAGCACTGTGGTCGGCTTGGCGCGTAGTCAGAAAACAAAATCCTGCAGCATCAAAAAGTATTACCCGAACAGTCACATCTGCGAAGCGACTTGCGGGTGGCAACGTGCTGATCGCAGTTGGCACACTCGTGTTATCGGCAAGTGGCACACTCGCTGGCCGACTAGGTCAAGATCGCGCTTTTGCGATCACGTTGCTCTGTGGCGTTTCAATTCTGTTTAGTGGATTCTTGGTCGCGAGCAACTCAACGCTTAGCGCATCATCAGCGACAAAACGCCTGCACCCAAAATCACTGCAAGCAACAAACCAATAACCAGTGTTGTGGCGGGTCTCATGATCCGATGTTACGCCCAACGCAAGAACGACAACTCATTTTTTGGCGCTTAAGCGCACTGACGTTGCTACTCCTGCGCCGGCGCTTAGATCTTGAGCAATCACCACCATGTCGGTTGGCCCAAGTTGCAGTTCAGCTGCTGCCGACCCACGGTCAACACACAACGCGAGCATTCCATATGAGTCGACAACAAGACCAATGCCGCCACCAATGTCTGCAAAGTTGCGCACAACTGGCACTGAGCGCACAATCTGATTAGTTGGATCTGATGCACCAATAATGACTCGCAGTGGCGAACCCCACTTTTCAACATCTTCAGGCCCAACATTTAATTGGCAGTTTCCAAATCGATCTACCCACGTGACTTCACTCAACAACTGCCCACTCTCTTCACGCGGCAACGGAACTACGCCTGGCAGCAACAAACTCGGGTCAATCTCGTCACCCAAATCTGTGAGAGCGACGCCGTTGCAGAGATGCGCCGCTGCCGGTGCAAAAATATCGCGCCCCGCAAACGTGTCGCCTGGCGACGCCAACTGATACATGGAATTGTTTAAGACCACTGCCTGATCTGGCCCGCCTGCAAGTGCAACCGCCCCTGGCAAAAGACCATTGTCGGGACCAATAAATACACCCTTGCCACCACCAACCGAGATTGCGATTGCGCGCCGTGATCCACCCACGCCCGGATCAACAACAGCAAGCACCACACCAGTCGGCACGTAAGGAACGCAGCGAGCGAGTGCGAGCGAACCTGCACGCACATCAAATGGAGTTACATCGTGAACAAGATCGATCACATTGACATGTGGTGCGATGTCGGCGATCACGGCTTTTACAACACCAACAAATTCATCTTGCATTCCGTAGTCAGAAAGAAATGAAACGTGTGAAAATTTATTCATCACAAAACACTCACGCGTTGAAAAAGTTCGCGAAGTGAAACGTCCCAAGAAACACGAATGGACCGGTGCCAACCCCCCGACGGCACCGGTCCAAACGGCGCGCTCTTGCGAGCGCGACTTCCAG
>JBIKID010000035.1:0-15853 GCA_044361815.1 Ilumatobacteraceae bacterium
ATGAATCTCGGCTTCATTATTGTTAGCCATCCGGCAATCGGTGTGTGGCATCACTAACACTCGCTGAACACCCAGCAGGTACGTGGCAAGCACAAGCGTGCGCAAGACGTCGTCGGTCACTCGCGCTCCAGCGTTTCGCAAAATCTTGGCGTCACCAGCTTGCATACCTACAACAGCAAGCGGGCTAATGCGCGAATCCATACACGTCACAATCGCCAGACCGCGTGTTGCTGTGCCGGTGAGGTGCGAATGCTCAAACGAATTCGCAAAAGCCTGATTGGCGGCGAAGATGTCGTCAAACTCGGCTGGCTGATTGCTGCTTGACATCTGGATCCCCCTCCCAATTCATCTTTTTCACATTGCTGGTCGAAAATTGCCTGTGGGCCAGGTAGGGATCGAACCTACGACCAAGGGATTATGAGTCCCCTGCTCTGACCACTGAGCTACTGGCCCGTTTAACCTTGCGCTCCGAGGGTGGGGATCGAACCCACGACCCACGGATTAACAGTCCGTTGCTCTGCCAGCTGAGCTACCTCGGAAAGGAAGTCGGAGCAATCCTAGCGTTGCGATTTGAGCAATTCGACAATTTGCCAAATGCACTCTGGATTGGCAATTGCTTCACTATTGCGCACAGGTCGCCCATTCACTGCATCAGCCAAAGCCAATTCGACCAGTTTGTTACTGCGCGTGCGCGGCAGATCGGAGACTTCAACGACGAGTGCTGGAACGTGTCTCGGAGTGCAAGCTACGCGGATTCGTGATTTGATATCGCCAATCAATTGATCAGTCAAGGCAACTCCTTCAGCCAATCGAACGAGCAACACGATACGCACGTCGTTGTCGATCTCTTGACCAAACACAAGGCTCTCGAGCACATCCGGATGTTGCTCAACCACGCGAGTGATCTCTGCCGTACCAATGCGCACGCCACCCGGATTAAGCGTGGTGTCACTGCGCCCGTGAATAACCATTCCTCGATTTGGCGTCCAAGAAGCAAAGTCGCCTTGCGCCCACATGCCAGGAATGCGCTCGAAATATGCGCTCAAATATTTTGGACCTGGCTGCATCGAGTCTGGTGCGCCGTCTTTGCCGTCATTCCAAAAACCAAGTGGAGTCGATGGAAATGGTTGACGACACACCAACTCTCCCGCAACACCCGGTTGGTCAATGAGTGAGATTGAGTTGCTATCGACTGCATCACTTGCCATTCCAAGCATCGGGCCTTGTATCTCACCTCTATATACAGGACGCGTTGGGTCTCCCCCCACGAAGCACGCACACAAATCCGTACCACCCGAGATACTCGACAAGTGGACGTCGTGTTTGATCGATGCATACACCCAATCGAAACCCTCGGGTGAAAGCGGAGAACCCGTTGAGCAAATGGCGTGCAGTGATTGCAGTTTGTGCGATGTACGTGGCTCGATGCCGGTCTTACGCACAGAGTCAATGTATTTAGCCGACACACCAAGCAACGAAATTTTTTCGCTGTCGACAATGTCAAATAGCCGGTCAGTGTTGGGCATTGTTGGCGCCCCATCAAAGAGCACTGCGGTTGCGCCGCTCGCAAGCACAGACACCAACCAATTCCACATCATCCATCCGGTTGTGGTGAAGTACATGACGCGGTCATCTTGTCCGAGGTCGCAATGCAACTGATGTTCTTTCATGTGCTGAATGAGTACGCCGCCTGTGCGATGCACGATGCACTTCGGTACTCCAGTTGTGCCACTTGAGTACAACACATACCACGGGTGATCGAAACCAAAACGTAGTGGGGCCACAGGCGATGACAATCCACTTGAAACGAACTTTTCGTAGTCAAGCAACCCATCACGACTGTGCTCACCAACATTCACGTTGCTCACAAGTACGGTGGCCACGACTGTTGGCAAGCCTGCACGAATCTGTGTCAGCCGCTCAAGGCAATCAAAGTCTTTGCCGTTGTAGCGATATCCATCGACGGCAATAAGAACTTTTGGTTCAATTTGCCCAAAACGATCAGTCACGCCATTTGCCCCAAAGTCGGGTGAAGCCGAAGAAAACACTGCGCCGATTGATGCAGCGCCAAGCATCACTTCCACAGCCTCGAGCGAGTTTGGCAACCAAGCAGCTACTCGGTCACCTGCAACAACACCAAGTTGTCTGAGTGCAGACGCAATAGCAGCCACCCGCACCGCCAATTCATCCCAGGTGCGACTTCGACGTGAGCCACTTTCGTCGATGGCAATGAGTGCCTCGCTTGCACCATGTTTAGTGCCACTATTTCTCAAAAAGTTTTCAACAACGCTCAGTTCGGAATCAGGAAAAAACTTGGCAGTTGAGATCGGTGCGCCCGCACTGTTTGGAACAAATGCACGATCGCCCTTCTGCCCGATGACACCACAATCGTCCCAAACCTGCGACCAAAACTCGCTGGGTTGCGCGATCGACCATGCGTGTAAATCGGCCGATTTATTGACCTTCTTTGCGAAACGACTCATCCGAGAATTAGCGATGCGCTCATCTGTTGGATTCCACAGGGCTTTGGCTAATTCGGACATCGGCACTAACCTAATGAAGTCGTTGTACGTATTGACAATCACGAGCAGTTTTTGTCTGGCAACCAAATGAATCGAAGGGGAACGTTATGAATTGGGGATCATTTATCACCTGTGCCGTTACCGGCTCTGGAGAAACAGCGCACAAAAGCGACAAGGTTCCCGTCACCCCAGAACAGATTGCCAACTCGTGTATTGAGGCCGCCAAAGCAGGCGCTGCGGTGGTGCACATTCACGTGCGCAATCCACAAACCGGCCTTGGTTCGCGCGACACAGAGCTGTATGCCGAAGTTGTTGATCGTGTGCGATCATCCGACACCGATGTCGTGATCAACCTCACCGCAGGCATGGGCGGCGACTTAGTACTAGGTGGCGACGAAGATGTATTGCCACTTGCCGCTGGCACCGACATGGTTGGGTCAACAGAGCGTCTCGATCACGTCACTCGCCTACTTCCAGAAATTTGCACACTCGACTGCGGCACGATGAACTTTTCGAGTGGCGGTGACTATGTGATGACGAATACACCAAGTGTGTTGCGCAAGATGGCAAAGATCGTGCAAGACCTTGGTGTACGACCAGAACTCGAAGTATTCGACACCGGGCACTTGGTGATGGTCAAAGATTTAATCAAAGACGGACTGCTTGATGATCCCGTGATGATTCAGTTGTGCATGGGCATCGCCTACGGCGCACCCGATGACACAAATACATTTATGGCTCTGGTCAATCAGATTCCAGCAGGTGCGGTGTTCTCTGCATTCTCCATCGGAAGAATGCAACTTCCATTTGTTGCCCAAGCGGTACTTGCAGGCGGCAATGTGCGAGTTGGTCTTGAAGACAACTTGTACCTCAATCGTGGTGAACTTGCGACCAACGGCAAACTCGTCGAGCGTGCGGTCAACATTTTGGAGAACATGAATGTTTCTGTCATGGGACCTGCCGAAGTGCGCAAAAAACTACAACTCACAAAGCACGCGTAAGGATCAGCGATGAGCGGTCTACCCGGATTGAAGACTGTTGGCCTGCTCGGTGGCGGTGTCATTGGTGGAGCATGGGCTGCACGATTCGCGCTCAATGGTGTTGATGTCAAGTTGTATGACATTGATCCGCAGGCCACTCGCAAGATGGGCGAAATTATGGCCAACGCTCGTCGCGCATACCAAAAACTCACGCTTGCTCCCCTCCCGAAAGAAGGCACGATCACATTTGTCTCAACCCCAGAAGAAGCAGTAACCGATGTTGACTTCGTGCAAGAAAGTGCCCCAGAACGCCTTGAACTAAAGCAAGAGTTGCTCGCTCGTGCAAGCAAAGCCGCCTCACCGACAACGGTGTTTGGCTCATCAACTTCCGGACTCTTGCCTTCACAAATACAAATCAATATGGTCAACCCAGAGCGTTTCGTTGTTGGTCACCCGTTCAATCCCGTATATCTCATGCCACTTGTCGAGATCTGTGGCGGAGACCTCACATCGCAAGCAACGAAAGAACGTGCTCGCGAGGTGTACACACAAATCGGCATGCGTCCACTCATGCTGAGCAAAGAAATCGATGGCTTTGTCGCCGACCGACTCATGGAAGCACTGTGGCGCGAAGCGTTGTGGATGGTCAATGACGGAATCGCCACAGCAGAAGAAATAGACGATGCGATGCGGTTTGGCCCTGGCTTGCGATGGTCATTCATGGGAACCTTCCTCGTGTATCGCATTGCTGGTGGTGAGGCAGGCATGCGACACTTCATGGCGCAGTTTGGCCCATCTCTCAAGTGGCCATGGACAAAATTGATGGATGTACCCGAACTCGATGATGTCTTGCTCGAGAAAATTGTTTCGCAGTCGGACGACCAAGCAGGAACTGCAACTATTCGCGAACTTGAAGCCTTGCGCGACGATTGCCTGGTTTCCGTGTTTCAGGGACTCCGCAGCCAAAACTACGGTGCAGGCCAAGTGTTGGCCGACTACGAAAAAATGTTGTTCGGACGTGGCCCAGTACCGGTGCTCGACCCACTTGCACCATCGGTTTCGCACGAGATGTTTATTCCCTCCGAGTGGACTGATTACAACGGTCACACCAATGACTCGCGTTATTCGCAACTCGCAAGCGAAGCAAGCGACACATTCTTTCGTGCGATTGGCTTTACACCCGAATACCTCGCAACCGGTCGCACGTTCTACACCGTTGAAGGTCACTCTAGATTTCTCGATCAAACACGCGCTGGAGACAAGATAAAAGTGCTCACTCGAGTTTCTTCATACGACGAGAAGCGCATTCACCTGTGGTCTGAAGTCGTGCGCGAAGACGGTGTTGTGGCATTTACTGCAGAGCACCTCTTTATGCATGTCGACACATCAACCGGCAAGACATCACCAATGGGCAGCGAAATGATGTCTTTGCTCAAGCCAATTGCTGATGCACATGCCAAACTTCCCGCCCCAATCGGTATCGGTCGACATGTCGGCGAACGCCCCGCAAAGTAGCAGCATCTCGCCGCTTGCCCCGTGGCAACCAGGCGATGTGGTACCCGCGCCCCTCAACATCTATTCGTGTCTTGTCGAGCAAGAGTGGGTGGACTACAACGGCCACATGACCGAGGCTGCATATTTGTCCGCTTTTGGTTGGGGTTCTGATGCGCTATTCACCTACATCGGCGACAACGACGCATACCGGGCCGCTGGTAATTCATTTTATACAGTCGAAACACACATCGTCTATGAGGATGAGGCATTCTTGAATGAACCGCTTCGTATCGAGACGCGAGTGCTGGATGTTGATGCAAAACGTTTGCACATTCATCACACCATGTTTAATGGCGATAGCGGCAAGAGACTTGCGACAACAGAGCAAATGTTGGTGCATGTTGACATGAATGCTGGAAAGTCTGCGCCGATACTGCCCCACGTTGCGGCCGCCCTAGAAGCGATCAATGCGACTCATTCAAAACTTCCGGTGCCAGAAGACGTCGGCAGAGTAATGAAGATCAAGAAAAAGTAAGCCAAGCTCGAAAACAAAGACGAACAAAGGAACCCCATGCAATTTGCACTCACCGAAGAACAAGAAGCAATCGTTGCCACTACGCGGTCATTTGTTGAACGCGAACTCATCCCCCACGAAGAAAAGGTTGAGAAGCTTGGACAAGTGCCAAAAGAGCTTGAAGAAGAGATTAAAAAGAAGTCAATAGCTGCAGGCATTTATGCGTGCAATATGCCGACCGAATACGGCGGAGGCGGACTCGATTCGTTTGACACCACTTTGGTCGACCGTGAGTTTGGTGCAACGTCGTATGCATTGCATTACATCGTTGCTCGCCCGTCCAATATCTTGCGCGCTTGCACGGAAAGCCAGATCCAGGAATACCTCATCCCGACCATTGCAGGCGACCGCGTGGACTGCTTGGCAATGAGCGAGCCAGACGCCGGATCTGACATGCGTGGCATGAAGTGTTCGGCTGTGCGCGACGGTGACGACTGGGTGATCAATGGCACGAAGCATTTCATTTCGCACGCCGACATGGCCGACTACGTGATCTTGTTTGCCGCAACCGCCGAAGAACAGACATCGAAGGGACCAAAAAAGAAGATCACCGGCTTTCTTGTCGACTTCGATACGCCTGGATGCGAGCGAGTTGCTGGATACAAATGTGTCTCCAACTCGGGTTACCACAACCTGATCATCAACTTCGATAACTGCCGCGTTCCAAACAGCAAAGTGCTTGGCGAAGTGCATGGTGGCTTTGATGTTGCCAACACATGGCTTGGCGCTACACGATTGCAGGTTGCTGCTGTTTGTGTAGGTCGTGCTCGTCGTGCGCTGGGACTTGCTACAGAATGGGCAGCCACGCGCGAACAATTTGGTCAACAGATCGGCAAGTTTCAAGGCGTGTCATTTAAATTGGCCGACATGAAAACACAACTTGACGCTGCCGAACTGCTTACGCTTCGAGCTGCATGGAATGATGCGCACGGCAAATTTGATGATTCCGAGATCGCAATGGCAAAAGTGTTTGCGAGCGAGATGTGTCAATTTGTGACCGACGAAGCCATCCAAATATTTGGCGGTATGGGCTTGATGGACGAATTGCCACTCGAGCGGATGTGGCGCGATACACGCGTTGATCGCATCTGGGACGGCACGAGCGAGATTCAACGCCACATCATTTCGCGCGGTCTCTTGCGCGAGTTTGGCGGCTGATACATGCCGCAAGCGCACACTGCTCTCGCCCGCATGCTCAACCCAAGGAGCATCGCAGTTATTGGTGGCAACCCTGCTGCTGCAGTGGTGAGGCAATGTCAAAAGCTTGGCTTTACTGGTGAGATTTGGCCAGTGCACCCAACTCGCAAAGAGATGCATGGCGTTAAGTGTTTCGCTTCGGTCAACGACTTGCCGGGTGTGCCAGACGCAGCATTTGTTGCAGTCAACCGCCACCTGACTCTGGATGCCGTGCAACAACTGAGCAAGATGGGCGCTGGTGGCGCGGTGTGTTACGCCTCGGGTTTTTCGGAGACCGGTGACACCGACCTGCAACAACAACTCGTTCTCGCTGCAGGTGAAATGCCTCTGCTTGGGCCAAACTGCTACGGCTTTATCAACACGCTTGATGGAGTTGCCCTATGGCCCGATGAGCACGGGTGCGTTTCGGTTGACCGTGGTGTTGGCATGATCTCGCAAAGCGGCAACGTTGGAATCAACCTCACTATGCAGCAACGCAATTTGCGAATGGCATACATGGTCACTGTTGGCAACCAGGCAGGCGGTGGCGTAGAAGACGTGCTTGAGACATTTATTCATGACGACCGCGTGACCGCAATAGGCATGTTTATCGAAGCAATTCGTGATGCACCTCGCTTTGCCGCACTTGCACAAGAGGCATTTGCTCGCAATAAACGGATTGTTGCACTGCAAACCGGAAAGTCTGAAGCAGGTGCACTTATTGCCGCATCACACACTGCATCGCTGGCTGGTAATCGTCAGGCGTATGCCGCATTCTTTGACCGATGTGGTGTTGCGACCGTAGAAACACCAACCGAACTTCTTGAGACACTCAAGTTGCTCGACAATGGTGGACCACTTAGTGGCTACCGCATTGCGTCATTGTCTTGCTCGGGCGGAGAGGCTTCCCTTGTTGCAGATTTGTCCGAAGCAACAGACCTAGTTTTTGCACCATTCCCTGACGAGCAACGCGCTCGCATCGAATCGACATTGACCGAACTCGTTTCAGTAGGCAACCCGTTTGACTATCACACGTTTATGTGGGGCGACAAAGAAGCCATGACTCGCACGTTTTCAGAAACAATGCGTGGTGACCACGACGCCACAATTTTGCTTCTCGACGCGCCTCCCCGTCCAGATCAAGATGCAAGTAGTTGGGTTGTTGCAGCCGAAGCGTTTGCTGCTGCAAGCAACAACACAAAGCGACGCGGCATCATCGTTGCCACAATCTCTGAATGTTTCTCGGAATCGATGCGCGACTCGATTAATGCTCTCGGCATGACTCCAGCACAAGGTTTGCGCGAGACACTTGTAGCCCTTGACCGCTGTGCATGGCTTGGGCAACATGCCCCACAGATCGCACCAGCCTTGGTTTTGGCCCCAGGAAATACTTCTATCGTTGACGAGGCAAATGCGAAGGAACGATTGCTCACATGGAATATTGCAGTGCCGCAAGGCGCTCGCTGCACTCGCAACACTGTTGTTGAGACTGCAACCAAGATCGGATTTCCCATCACTCTCAAAGGCCTTGGGCTTGCCCACAAGAGCGAGTCGGGAGCAGTTGCTGTTGGCCTGCAAAATGCCGAACAATTGACGTCCTCAATTGCCTCTATGCCAGAGAGCATCAATGAATTTTTGGTTGAACAAACCGTCACAGGAATTGTTGCTGAAGTACTTGTGAGCATTCGTCGCACTGCCCCACTTGGTTGGATGATCACGCTTGGCGCGGGCGGAGTACTTACAGAGTTGTGGCGTGACACACAGTGCCTGCTTGCACCGGTGAGCAAGGATGACATCCGTTCTGCATTACGACAACTGCGCATCGATCCAATCCTCAATGGCTATCGAGGAAAACCATCCGCCGATATCGAAGCGCTTGTCAACGTGGTTATCGCCTTGCAACAAGCCGTCGTGGGGTCCTCGGTTGTAGAGGTCGAGCTCAATCCAGTGCTTGCCACTACAACTTCAGCGATCGCAGTCGATGCATTACTCATTGAAGAAACCAAATAGCGAAACGAGAAATTGATGCCAATCACAACGAGTACTTCAACCACCGATGCAGGCACTGGTTCAATTCTTGAGATAGTTCTTGACCGGCCAAAAGCCAACACCATTGATGCCGCGACAAGCCGCGAACTGAGCGAGATTTTTTCGGCATTTAATTCAGACTCAACACATCGAGTTGCCATATTCACTGGTGCAGGTGAAAGGTTCTTTTCGGCCGGATGGGACTTGAACGCGGCCGCTGAAGGCGAAGCATTTGACTCCGACTACGGAGTTGGCGGATTTGGCGGATTCCCCGAACTACCTAACCGCAACAAGCCAATCATCGCGGCCATCAACGGCATGGCTGTGGGTGGTGGCTTCGAGATCGCAATGGCTGCAGACTTCATCGTTGCCGCAGACCATGCGCAATTCTTTCTGCCTGAAACTCGCGTGGGAGTTTTGCCCGATGCGGGCGCTGTACGACTACCCCGCCTCATGCCTCGCCAACTCTCAAACGAGATCATCTTTGGTGGTCGCAGGCTTTCCGCCGATGAAGCACAGTCGTGGGGAATCGTCAATCGCGTCGTACCACTTGCCGATCTCATGACAAGCGCCCGTGCGCTTGCTGCCGAGATTTGTTTGTCTGCACCCTTAAGTGTGGCTGCAGTTCTCGAACTCAATCGCACGCTTGAGCACGTGGATATCCAAGATGCAATGAAACAAATGCGAGTCAATGCTGCTTATAGAAAAGCTGTTGATTCACAAGATGCTGTTGAAGGACCTGCGTCTTTTGCCGAAAAGCGCCCACCAAAGTGGCAGGGCAAATAAGCGCAGCATTAATTGTTGTCGCGACACCGCGTACTGCAGTACTTCACTTCATCCCAATTTTTAGCCCACTTTTTACGCCACTCAAACGGCAAGCTACAGCGCACACAAATCTTTGGTGTAAAACCATTCTTTATCTTTGCCTGTCTCGCCACTAGTCCTCTGAGCGACGGCGGCGGCGAGCATCTCTTGTAGATGTATCTGTAACCGTTGGAACCGAATTAGTCAGCGGACCAATTTTGCTGATGATCTCGTCAGTGGTTGGTGCGACACCAGGTTGGTGCGTGTCGAGTGCGTTGCGCATCGCTACAAGATGGTCTGGTGAAGTGCCACAACATCCGCCAATGATGCGAGCACCGGCATCAACCGCCATTCCTGCATACGTATGCATCAACTCCGGAGTCCCCGAATACTTGATAGAGACGCCTTCAAAGCGAGGTATCCCACAGTTGCCTTTTGCAACGATGGGAGTGACAAAACCCTTCATCTCAGAAACCGAAACCAGCATGTCCGACGCGCCGACGCCACAATTGGCACCGATCGCGAGCGGCTGCGGGTCGAGTCCTTCAAAAATTTGTTCAAGCGCACCAGGCATAATGCCCATCATCGTGCGACCTGCGGTATCAAACGACATTGTTGCCACATACGGCATGCCAACTTTGATCGCAGCCATCGCAGCAGCTCGCACCTCTTCCGGAGCAGACATAGTTTCAATCCAAGCAACATCCGCACCGCCATCCTTCAGGCCCTGAATCTGTTCGGCGAATGTGTCGATCGCTTCAGTTTCAGTGAGCGCACCAAGGGGTTCAAACAACTCGCCCGTAGGACCAACCGAACCTGCAACGATCACTGGTCGGCCAGCGTTGTCAGCCACTTTTCGTGCCAGTTGGGCTGCCGCACTTGCAAGTTCGTGCACCCGAGCCTGAGCATTGTGCAATTTGAGTCGATGGCGATTGCAGCCGAATGTATTCGTCAAAACAATGTCAGCACCCGCATCTACAAACTTTTGGTGCAACGACATCACTCGGTCTGGATGATCGGTAATCCAAAACTCGGGTGGCTCACCCGCCGTTAACCCCATCTGAAAGTAATTCGTACCGGTTGCTCCGTCTGCCAGCAACACTTTTCCAGTAGCGAGCAACTGCTCCAATGTAGAACGCACTTGACTAACTTAGCCCATCACGTTTCCGGCAGTGACGCCTTGCGTGCGCAATCTTGAGAATGCCGACAAGTTGATTGCATTGCCTGTGCTCTCACCAACGAACTCAACTGGGGTCACGTCGTGATCAATACCCTGTTCTTGGGCCTCAATCAGAGCACGAATGAATTTGCCAACGAGCGGAGCATTCTTGAATTGGTTTCCACTCGTACCACACGCCATAAAGAAGCCGTTCAGGCTCGATTTGTCGTACAGCGGGATCCAGTCGTCGGTGACGTCATACAACGCACCGATGCCCAGCAATTTGAGGGGAACTCCAAAATCTGGCAATCGACGTGCGAGACGCAACATCACTCGCTCAAAAAACTCAACGGTGACCGAGTCATTCCAATCGTCTGCGTTATCAAGGAAATGCAACTCATCACAAGCAGGTTCGGTGGTGCCCACGTTGAGCAGATCACCCATGTGTGGCCTGAAGTATTGGCCCAAGTCGAGGTCGGCCACAATGGGCGCGTTGTCCTCAAGACGGAAACCAACTGGAGCAGGTGGAGAAAACACTTCCTGCCGAAGCGGCTGGTGGTGCACCTTCATCTCGTCGTAGACACCCGCCATTCGATTGATCGCTGCGGCGTGTGGGCCTGCGGCGTTGATGACAGTTGGAGCATTGAACGTCTCACCACTCTTGAGCGTCACGCCCGTGACCGCGCCATTACTTGTATTGATTGTGACAACTTCTTTGTGGAAGAGAAACTCTGCACCATGCGACTTCGCTGCGTGAGCAAGGTTGTGAGTTGCCAGCATTGGGTCGTCCATAAAACCGCTGAGTGGGTCGAACAATGCAGAGAGTTGGTCGTAAGGGTCGTCGGCAAATGCTGGGTCTTCAATGCTCTTTGGTGGGTAATACTTGCCCGTGTCGAATGCAGGCCAGCGCTTGCGCACTTCTTCTGGGCTCAGCACTTCATACGGAATACCGAATTGATCCCAGAGTTCACGCTGACGAATCCCGTCGTAGCCCTCGGTAAGAAACACCAAATATCCGGTCTTCACAAACTTGGCCATGCCATCTGGATCTTGGACGCCCACGAACTTGTTCCAGTCGTACCAATACTGCGCCGACTCCCAGGCCATCAAGATGGTGTTGAAGTTGGAATATGTAAAACGGATGATGGCCGAGGAAGCACTCGTAGAACCAGCGCCCGCTGCTCCACCCTTATCGATCACCACAACTTTTCGACCGGCCTTTGATAGTTCGAGTGCGATAGACGCACCCATCACGCCGCCGCCGATAATGACTACATCGGTATGAGTTACCGCTGCACTCATACTTGCTGATCCAAGATTACGTTTGCCCACTTGGCTGTGTCTGCAGTGGCGTTGAAAGTAAATGAGTGAATACCAGCGACGTTGAGTTCATCAGCCCTGGCCGCAATATCGTTGAGCAATTTTGTTGGGTCATACCCGCCCGGGGAAATCATCAACGTGAGTGATGCTTTGTTCTTCTTGAGATATCGCAGCGATTGACCAACGCCAGTGCGCACACCAACCGACATCAACCTCGTGCGATCGACAACACCTGGCAAACCAAGATTGATCGGTGTGGTGAAACCTTTTGCGCGAAGATCTTTAAGCCAAGCAAGAATCTTCGGAGCATCGAAACACATCTGTGTTGAGGCGAGACCCTTCACACCAAAACTCTTGAGCAATGCTTCTTTTTGAATGACCGAATCATGCAAGTCGGCATTGCTGATCGTGGAGTGACCATCTGGATAAGCACCGAATCCGATTGTTTCAACACCAGGATTGGCGCTCAAGAAATCTTTTATGAATGGCAACGCAAATTGGTAATGAGGTGGCACTTCGGCGTCACCACCGATGATGAACACTTCTTTGATCCCCTTTTCGCGCACCCAAGTGGCCAATTTGGCAGCATGCTCAGGTCCTTCAACCAGACGTGCAGCAAAGTGTGGCACCACATTGTGACCCTTTGCGAGAAGCTGCTCGCACAACTCTTGAGTGACAGCGATGCCCTTTGCAGGCGAACACGTCACTGATACTGATGCGCCTTTTGGCAAATCGGCAATGGCTTGATCGAGCGACTTGAGTGGCACGAGTTCGTAACGCATATTGCGCACAAGGCGCTGAGCGGATGCAGTTGTTTTGCCATCTGATTTTCCGCCACCGGTTAGGGGCTTCAATAACGACGAAAGAATGCTCATAGTTGTTCTCACTAACTTTGGTTCTGCGTATAGGGGCGTATCTAGATTATGCGAAAGTGTCGGGCAACTCTGCCTTGCGCTTGCCGATGTAATCCAACATTTCCGCGTCAATTGCGTCATCTAGCGCTGGCGCAACGTATGACGCAAGTCGCTCTTTGTAAATTCGGTTGGCTCGCTGTGCAGCATCCAATGCCCCATCTTCCGTCCATTGCTCGAAACTATTGTTGTCGGCCGTATCCGAGCGATAAAAGGCTGTTTCAAAGTTGCCAAGTGTGTGCGCAGTTCCCAAGAAATGCTGTCCTGGAACATTTTCACGCATTGCACTCATGGCTTGCCCGTTTTCGGTTATGTCGAGACCTTTACCAAGCGTCATCATCATTCCCAACTGATCGCAGTCGAGAACAAACTTTTCGTAACCGATCGCAAGGCCACCCTCAAGCCAGCCAGCAGAATGCAACACAAAGTTTGTGCCAGCCATGATCGTTGGAATCAGCGTTGACGCGCTTTCGTATGCAGCTTGCGCATCTGGCAACTTGGATGCGCACAGTGAACCACCCGAGCGAAACGGAACCCCAAGTCGGCGCGCAAGTGCAGCAACTGTGTACAGCACGATCGCAGGTTCTGGTGTGCCAAACGTAGGTGCACCAGTGAGCATCGACATCGAGCTTGCAAATGAACCGAACACCACCGGAGCGCCAGGGCGAACAAGCTGCGTAAACGCCATGCCTACGAGCGACTCTGCAAGTGTTTGCGCCACTACTCCAGCAGAAGTTGTAGGCGCCATGGCGCCAGCCAAAATAAACGGCGTGATGATGCATGCCTGATTGTTGAGTGCATACACCTCTGCCGACTCAAGCATTGTCGCGTCCCACACAAGAGGTGATGAAGCATTGATCAAACTTGTCATCACGGTGCGATCAGCCAAGTCGCCACCAAAAGCAATGCGTGCCAAGTTGACGCTGTCTTGTGCGCGCTCGCCCGCTGTTACCGAACCCATGAAACCTTTGTCGGAGTATTTGATGTGGGCATACACCATGTCGAGATGGCGCTTGCTCACAGGAATGTCGACAGGCTCACACACCGTGCCACCCGAATGATGGATGTACGGCGACATGTACGCCAACTTGACGAAGTTTTGAAAATCTTGGATGGTTGCATATCGACGGCCATTGTCGATGTCGTATACAAACGGCGAGCCGTAGTTTGGAGCAAACACTGTGGCATTGCCGCCTATTTGCACATTGTTTTCCGGATTACGAGCATGTTGCGTGTAGATGCGCGGCGCACTTGCTTGCACGATTGCTCTGCACATTCCACGAGGAAACCGAACTCGAGTGCCGTCAACAATTGCACCAGCATTTTTGAATCGCTCAATCGCGCTTGGGTAATCACGAATCTCGACACCGATCTCAAGGAGGATTGTGTCTGCATTGCTCTCGAGCAATGCGAGGCCTTCATCAGAAACCATTTCATACGGCGTAATCAAGCGAGTCAGATACGCGTCGCGCTGAGCATGGGATGTTTTACGTGTTGCCTGACGAGCGGCTCGACCGCCGCCTCGCCTGTGGTTCTCTACATCTGTCATAACCTTGCCCCCTTTTAAATCTGCTCTAGTCTCGCACGAGTTCTTATGAACGCTGTCTAATGAACACTGTCTTATGAACGCCGTCGACGACGCTGGCCGTCGCGACCACCCTCACTGTTTCCGCTGTTTTCAATGCGTGGGGGCAATGTCATGATGCTCTCGAGGTTTGGGCAAGGCGCGTAGGCATGAGGAAAGGCCATTGCTGCGATAAACAAGTCTTGAAAGCGAGGCTCGGTGGCGGTCTCGATCTTGGTGACCTTACGGACCGCTGTTTCCATTTCGACACGCTGGCTACGAGACAGCAGAGTTTTGACAGCGCCGGCGCCTGCCGCATTGCCCACCGAGCACACTCCCGCAACCGGGCAATCGGGCACCAGACCGAGCACCATTGCGTAAACAGGATCGATGTGTGCGCCAAACGCGCCAGCCAAACGGATATCGAGTACTTCTGGGCTGCCTGCATGTTCAACCAGCAAGTCGATACCTGCTCGCAGTGCGGCTTTGGCTAATTGGATTGCTCGAATATCGTTTTGCGTTATCAGCAAACGAATATCTCCATGCTCATACAACACATACGAGAATGTGCGATCATCGGCGATTACGCGTGGGGTCTTTCCGACCAACGAACCCTGAATCACACCGTCTTGCGAGATAATTCCCGCCAAGTACATTTCCGAAATCACTTCGATGATGCCAGAACCACAGACCCCGGTCACTGGAGTGTCAACAATTGCTTCCGCGAAACCTGGCTCGTCCGACCACATTTCAATGCCGATCGACCGAAAGCGTGGTTCGAGTGTTTCGCGATCAATGCGTACCTTCTCGACAGCACCAGCAGTGGCTCGCTGACCGCAGCTGAGTTGTGCACCTTCGAACGCAGGACCAGTAGGGCTTGAGGCTGCGAACTGTCGCGTGCTGTCGCCCAGCACAATTTCGGCATTGGTGCCAACGTCGATGAGCAACTGCATTGCAGTGCCGCGGTGTGGACCTTCCGACAAAATTGCCGCCGCGGTGTCGGCACCAACGTGACCGGCGATGCATGGGCCGACGTAATAGCGAGCATTTGGAAGTGCGATTCCAATCTGAGTTGCCAAACCACTCACCGCTTCGTCGGTCGCCAACACAAATGGTGCTGCTCCCAATGGGGTCGGATCGATACCCAACAAAATGTGATGCATGATCGGATTACCGACCATCACGATCTCGAGGATTTTGTCAACGGTAGTTGCAGCTTTAGATGCCAATTCGAGAACGAGGTCATTGAGTGCTGCACGAATAACCGTCGTGAGCTCGACATCTCCGCCTTTGTTCATCATCACGTACGAGACGCGGCTCA
>JBIKID010000100.1:0-4784 GCA_044361815.1 Ilumatobacteraceae bacterium
ATGAATGTCACTGCCGGAGACCTGATGACCCATTTCGGATAACACCTGGGCGATGGCATTCATACCTGGGCCACCAATACCAATGACATGAATTCGTCGCGGCTTACTCAGATCAAAAAACAGATTGTTGTTCATCGAGCCACCGACTCTGCCGCAGCATCAATCACTTGGGCAATCGAACAATTGCGATGCACATCTCCAAGTTTCCTTGCTACGTCTGAAATTTGCATCCGCTTCGCGTCATCGGTCAATAGTTCAATTATTTGACGCTGAAAAACTTCATCGTTAAGTCGCGACTCTTCAAGCAACACCGCCCCACCTTGGTTACTCAAAATCTTTGCATTTGTGAGTTGATGATTTTCGGCTGCATCTTTCCAAGGAATCAAAATGGACGCAATGCCAACAGTGGCAATCTCGGCAACCGTCGAAGCACCAGCTCGTGCCACTACCAAATCGGCCGCTGCATAGACATCATCCATGTTGCTGCTGTAAGCAATCCGTTGATACATAATCGAACCGTCGGATCGTTTGATCTCGCTCGCCAATTGCTGATCTTCCATATATCTCGACCCAGCAATGTGCAAAATCGAAACGTTTAGCGATGACAGACTTTCCATGTGCGCAACAAGACTCTCAGTTGCGCTATTCAACACAGCCGATCCAAGTGATCCACCCATCACCACAACGAGTTTTGCATCAGCGCTAAAACCCAAGCGAGTTCGCGATGCTCCACGAGAAGCAGAGCGGTCGAGACTGCGCAACTCTGCGCGCACAGGTGCTCCTGTCAGCTGTGCTCCACGCAAAGTGCTTGGCATCTGCGCAACCGCTACAGCAGACGCGTACCTGGCCTGCATTTTTGTCGCGATGCCTGGCTTGCTGTCATAGGAACACGTAACAACTGGGATCTTGAGATGACGCGCCGCCCGACAGATTGGGGCACTTACATAACCGCCCACCGAAACCACCACTCGTGGTCTGTGTTGCACCAACACTTGAGTCGCCAATTGCGTAGCCCGCATCATGGTTGGCAACATACGCAGATTGCGTTTTATCTTGGCAAGACTCAATCCACGTTGAAGTCCGTCAACTCCTAGAAAGACACATGCGATACCCGTTTGCGGTACGAGTGTTGTCTCGACACCTCGATCAGAACCTACATAAATAAGAGTTTCTCTGTTGTGTCCGGCCTCTACCAGCAATTCAATAATCGCAAGCGCCGGAACCACATGCCCACTTGTCGCGCCCCCCGTAATAACGGCATAAGTCGTAGGGGCAGGGGCAACCATGGCTCTACTTCATATTACGCGCAACATTGAGCAAAAGCCCAGAGGCTGCCATCACCATAAACAACGAGCTTCCACCGTAAGAAATAAACGGCAATGTCAAACCTGTAACTGGAAGTGCACCGATTACTCCACCGATGTTGATTGTCGCTTGAATACACAACCAAGTTGTGATGCCACCTGCAAGTACTGCACCAAACGGATCGCGCGCGCGAAGTGCAACCTGAATGCCAAGCAGAGCAAGCGCCAAAAACAAACCGATCACCATTGTCGATCCGATGAGTCCAAACTCTTCTGCAACAATTGCAAAAATGAAATCGCTATGAGCTAGTGGCACGTACCCCCATTTGCCTGTGCCACGACCAGCGCCTACGCCAGTTATGCCACCGTTGGAAATACTCAAAATTGACTGCCAAACTTGATATGCCGAGTGACCTTTGTTCTCCTGAAGATCAAGAAATGACAAAAAGCGTTGCTGCATTCGAGAACTTGCCGAAATTGCCATGACAGAACCCATCACTGTTACCGCGCCAATTGTTCCGATAAGCCGCAGCGGTGTGCCGGCCACAAACATGGTTGAAAGAATGACGCAGGTAAAAACGATTGCAGCACCGAAGTCTTTTTGAATCATGCACAATGCTGCTGAAACCAACCACACAGCAGCAATTGGATAAAAAGTTCGCTGAGCGTTTTCAATTTCTTTTCGTCGACGCCCCAAGACGCTTGCGCAATACAACAGCACTGCAACTTTCAAAATTTCAGACGGCTGAAATCTCACGGGACCAATTTCTGCCCATGCTCTCGCACCATTGATCGTGACACCAATTGGTGAAAAAGGTAAAACCATCAAAACAAAACCGACACCAAGTACGTACTTCACCCATTTATGCCAGATGTGATACGGCATTCGGTAAGTCACAAGCAAAGCAAAGAAACCACAGATCGACCAGGCAAGTTGTTTGCGAAACATAAACCAAGCCGACCCACCGTTGTTGATTGAAACGATCGACGAGGATGACAAGACCATGATCAGTCCGAATACAACAAGTACCGTAATAACGCCAACAATGCCGTAGTAGACCTTGCTCGGAACGTCAGTTGCGAGCCTGCTCGCCTGCGCCTTGCCACTCTTGTTCAAAACAGCACGACGCCTTTCGGCTGGTGTGAGCTGACTATCTGCAGAAATCGTTGCCATAAGCGCCTCGTCTATTTATCTCGTCTATTTGTCTTGCTTAATTGCTTTGTTTGAGTTTTAACTTTGCTTCATCACGCACACATTGCATAAAGTCTTCGCCACGTTCCATGTAATTGTTATACCAGTCGTAGCTAGTGCAAGCAGGTGATAGCAACACGACGTCTCCGCTGACGGCAAGAGTGCCAGCAAGCTGAACAGCTTCCTTCATTGATCCTCCACGAACCACATGACACACACCATCAAAAGCTTTTTCAATCTCCGGCGCATCATCTCCTATTGCCACAACCGCTTTAACATGCCCCAGTTGGTCTGCAAGCTCCGTCAAATCAAGACCTTTATTGCGTCCCCCAGCGATCAGGACAATATTTCGAAATGACTTGATAGCTACAGCCGACGCATGAGGGCTTGTTGCCTTCGAATCGTTGTACCACTTCACTCCTGCGATCGTCTCTACATACTCGATTCGGTGAGGAGCATTATCGAAATCTGCAAGAGCTCGCGCTACATGGCTCGGCTCGACCAAACCACTCTCAATTGAAATTGCGGCGGCTGCAAGAGCGTTGGTGATGTCGTGCGGCATCGCACGCTTCATATCAGAGATTTTCATGATTGAGCCGTGTGGAGTGTTGAGGTGTCCACCTTGTGCGTGGTAGTCACCCTTCATCGCTCCAAACGTGACAGTACGAGCAGTGCTCTGTTGCGCAATCCGCAATATCTGCTCATCGTCAATGGGCGCTACCGCAACATCCCCTGCACGAGTGTGTGCCCACAGTTGTGCCTTGGCTTCTGCGTAACTCTCCATACTGGTGTGCCAGTCGAGATGATCTGGTGCAAGATTGAGCCACACCGAAGCACGAGTGCGAAAGTGTTGACAGTTTGCTAACCGAAAACTCGAACATTCAATTGCAAAAACTTGAGTGTCAGTGTCGAGGGCTGCGATCAAAGGCGTTTCGGTATTGCCTACCGCCATGCTCTTGTGACCTGCTGCATGCAACATCGCAGCAGTCATCAATGTTGTAGTCGTCTTTCCATCGGTGCCAGTGATGCCGAGCATCGGACGTGGTCCCCCGATGCGCTGTTCCTCAAAGTTGTAGGCCAGCTCAATTTCAGAAGTAATTGGTAGACCCATCTGTCTTGCAGCAGTGACTATATGGTGACTTTCAGGAATTCCGGGGGCTGGTGCAAGACGATGAACACGCTGCAAAACATTTGCAATTGCCGTTACGTCCGTTGCATTGACAAATTCGCAATTCAACGCGCGTGCAAAATCTTCGTGATGTTTCGCAGCCTGATCATCAGCGAGAATCACACTCTCCCCCCGCTTGTGCAGAGCGCTCGCTACTGCCATCCCCGCTACGCCAAGGCCAAACACCAACGTTGTTTGCTCAGCACTCAACGCAAACCAGCCTGATTCGTAAAATCTGCAATGAAAAGCGCGACGGCGGTTGCTACGCAAATTCCGGAAATGATCCAGAAGCGAATGATTACCGTTGTTTCGGGCCACCCACTCAATTCAAAATGATGATGGATTGGTGACATCTTCAGTAGTCGACGCTTACGACCCGATGCCTTGAACACACCCATTTGCACGGCAACCGAACCAGCTTCAAAAACATTGATGCCACAGACGATCGGTAAGAGCAAATGCGTATTGGTTGTGACTGCAAGCATCCCCAATGCGGCGCCAAGACCGAGTGCTCCCACGTCTCCCATGAAAATACGAGCCGGAGCAGCATTCCACCACAAAAAGCCTGCACACGCGCCCGCCAAGGCTGCCGACAACACAGCAAGGTCGAGCGGATTCACGATGTCATATATACGAGGATTACGAAATGCCCAATACGCGATCACAGTGAAAGCCAAGAATCCGAACAGCGCCGAACCTGCAGCCAAACCATCCAAACCATCTGTCACATTGACGGCGTTAGTGGTACTCCACACCATGAATGCAGTCCAGACAATGAAAATAGGTCCTGAGATGTCCCAACCTGGGCTTGTCGCTCGCGTAAATGAAATAGTTTCGACCACACCGGTCGTGCTCGCCAGCAGCCAGAGCAACAACAATGTGATACCAAATGTGATCCAACCCTTTTTCTTCCAAAAGATTCCACGATTGTGCTGGCGACGAACTTTCAAGTAGTCATCAAGAAATCCGATGAACCCAAGTACAAAAACCGTTACCCAGATAATCACTGCCTGATCAGAAAACGGAAGTCCGGCTCGCACATGTGCAACCGTCCACCCAATTGCCGCAGCAATCAGAATTGCGATGCCACCCATTGTGGGGGTTCCCTGCTTGGCCATTT
>JBIKID010000036.1:0-15577 GCA_044361815.1 Ilumatobacteraceae bacterium
TACTGCGACGATGAAGAGTGCTGGAACCACCATGTAATACCGATACACCGGCAAACCGGCATACCAATCCATACTCCACCCCGCCAAGCGAAAATTACTGAGCAGGTGATCACGCAAAAATGCAGGGCCCCAAACATGGGCACCCATATCGCCACCAGTTGGAGTGTTGTTGCGGAAAATAAGTTCTGGATGCAATGTGAGCAACAAAAAAATTGTTGCAGCGCCTACCACGATGATTGTTGAGAGACGCTTCCAGTAATCAGCATTTGATTCAAATTGATTTGACCAACGCCGCAACATGGTTGAGCGTTCACTCATGTCATCGTGGTTCATATTGAAACCATCTTAGGAGAGGGCTACGAGCAACAATCCCGTTGCATTGAAGGCCAAGTGAGTGACTATAGAAAGACCCAAACGTTGAGTTCGTCGGTAACACAAACCAAGCACCAAGGCGATACCAAAAAGCCCTGGAAACTCTATTGGTTCAAGGTGAATAACAGTGAACCATGCCGAAGTAATGATCAACGCCCAAGTTGAACCGATTCGATTTTGTAATCCGCCCTGAATAAATCCTCGATACACAAGTTCTTCTACAAGTGGTGCACCAATCACAACTACGACAAAGAGCACGATGAACCATGCCCCTTGTGCGGCATCAACCAAGTCACGTGCACGCGTCTCGATTCGTTCAGGATTAAACGTTTCGGGCCACCACTTGTTCAGTGGCCAATTGATGACATTCATCAATACGACCTGACAAAAAACTCCAAGCGGTATTCCCAGCCAATCGATTTTTGCAAACCTCAATCCAAAGTACGCGCGAAAATCGGTGCCAGAGCGACGAGCGACCCAGCGCAACATGACAACAAATGGAAGCCACAGCGCAAGTGCCGAGAGTGCAACAACCAATGTGGTCGGGTTGTCGGCAGCATTTGCATCACTGTCGCCTAATGGCACGAAAAAGCTGAGCACTCCAGCTGCGAGATAGCAGCCAAACCACAAAAGAAATAAAGAGAGTGGCGAGCGTTTGGATTTGTGTTCAACGCTTGGCGGCGGCCAAGGTGCTTGCGTCATCCCGCTAAACGATTTGGAATCACCATGGTGAATCGGTCACGTCGGTCTTCAAGACGCCAACCGGTTGGCACCACAAATCGTTGCGAGTGTTGGAGACACAGGTCATAGGCATGTGGATCGCGATCAACTGCAAGGTCATCAATCCACACCAATGCCCGTCCATATTGATATGTCAGCGTTACTACGGCTGATTGCGAGCATGTAGAACGTGAACAGTGACGAGCCATGTGCCCACAATAATCGTGCAGAAACACAATTTGGGGGACTGTTTAACAGTGCTACATGTGCCCGTATCATTGCCTCATGAGCAAATTGCCACCCCCTCCTCCACCGTCGAAACCGTCACAATCTAAGACTCCACGTCAACAGCGCCAGCCTCGCATGAGCATGCCAGGTAAGTCACAAAAATCTGGTTCTACTCCATCAGGAAAAGAACGACAATCAATGCCGAAGTGGGCAGTGTGGGCACTTATCGCAGTTGCTGGAGCACTCATTATTGGGCCGCGATTTATTCCTACAACCACTGCAACCAAGTTCACCTACACCCAGTTTCTTGAAGCCGTATCGAACGGCCAAGTCGCATCGGTCAAAATCAACAACCTCTCCAACACCATCAGCGGCGAGCTAGCAAACGGCGACACGTTCACCACAACTGGCGCTGTCTCTCTTTCCGATGCCGACGAACAGTTGCTCAAATCAAAGAATGTTGATTACGACTATTCAACGCCACAGGGCAACTTTTTTACGAGCCTGATTCCAATCTTGTTGCCATTCCTGTTGATCATGGGCTTTTTCATCTGGATGCAGCGCCGCGCAATGGGTCAAGCAGGAAGCATCATGTCGATCGGCCGAAGCCGTGCCAAGAATTTCAACGCCGACAAACCAGTAACCACGTTTGCCGATGTTGCGGGTTATGAAGGAGTCAAGCAAGAGATCAAAGAAGTTGTTGATTTCCTACGCACACCAGAACGCTTCAAAGAAATTGGTGCACGCGTTCCAAAAGGAATCCTGCTCGTTGGGCCTCCGGGCACCGGCAAGACACTGTTTGCTCGGGCGGTTGCCGGCGAAGCCGGAGTTGGTTTCTTGTCCGTCACTGGTTCTGACTTTATGGAGATGTTCGTAGGCGTCGGTGCAAGCCGTGTGCGCGACCTCTTCCAGCAAGCAGCAAAGATGGGCCGAGCAATAATTTTCGTCGACGAAATTGACTCAATCGGTCGCAAGCGCGGCGCCGGTCTGGGTGGCGGACACGACGAACGCGAACAAACACTCAATCAAATGCTTGCCGAAATGGACGGCTTTGAAGCCACTGAAGGCATCGTTGTATTGGCCGCAACTAACCGCCCAGACATTTTGGATGCTGCACTGTTGCGCCCGGGTCGCTTTGATCGCCAGATCATCGTGCCGTTGCCAGAATCCGATGAGCGACTCGCCATTCTTAAAGTGCACTCAGTTGGCAAGCGAATGGGTCAGGATGTCGATCTTGACACGATGGCTAAAGCAACACCGGGCATGAGTGGTGCCGACTTGGCCAACTTGGTCAACGAGGCTGCACTCTTTGCAGTCCGCCGAGGCTCAACCCACATTGAGCGCATCGACTTCGAGAACGCACGTGACCGAGTTGTTTTAGGTGCAAGTCGCGAAAGTCTCGTTCTCAACGCTGAAGAGAAACGCGCCACCGCATATCACGAGGGTGGACACGCAGTTCTTGCAACCGTTTTGCCGCACAGTGATCCATTGCACAAAGTGACAATTCTCCCCCGCGGAATGGCACTGGGTGTCACCTGGACCTTGCCGGCAGAACGACACACCTATTCACGTGAATTCTTTGAAGATGTGATCTGCAAAGCAATGGGTGGTCGAGTTGCCGAAATGATGGTGTTCGGTTCACTCAACAGCGGGGCAGCAAACGATCTCGAGCAAGCCACAGGCATCGCGCGCCGAATGGTCCGCGAATGGGGTATGAGCGATGCAGTTGGTCCAATGGCTTGGTCGGGTCAGCAACAGGTTTTCCTTGGCGAAGACTTAATGACAAGCGGGCGTGAGTACTCGGACGAGACAGCGCGCAAGATTGACGAAGAGATTGGTCGCATTTTGCTTGAACAAGAAAAACGTGCTCGCGTGATGCTTGAAAAACATCGTGCTGGTCTCGATCTTGTTGCTCAATCGTTGCTCGACAACGAAACAATTGATGGTGCGATGGTTTCTCGATTGGTACAACAAGGCCTCGGTCAACCAACTCGCCGCACAGAAGGCGAAACGTCAAACGATTCGTCAACTCAGTTACACGACTGAGTCGCGCACCCTCGCCAACGCAGCCCACAGATCAGTAGCCGATACTGGTCCTAAAAAATTTGCCTGCACTACCCCATTTGTATCTGCCATCAATACTGTAGGAACAGCGTCAATTTTGTAGCGCGCATGTAGCGCCCGCTCTGCCGTGTATTCCAGTACCTGGATTGCAACATTGTTGGTTTCGAGCACTCGAACTTTGCGTTCAATATCAGAACATGTTTGACAAGTTGCAGATGTAAAGGCCAAAACCAACCATGGGGCTTCAGGTCGCAAAAAATCAGTTCTATCAATCTGTGTGGGGACCTCGCCTGCTCCTTGAGTCGGAGCATCAACATGCCTCTTGCGTTGCCACAGGTTGATCAGCAATGCAGCTACGACCACGGCACCAACAATTACAAATCGAATCACGGCGCCGTCTCACTCAAAAAATTATCAACTAGAGGTAGGTGAGGAAGTGCGAGAACGGCACTTCGACCAAAAAGACCATGCCCTCGTAAGAGCAGTCGTTGCACAACTACTGTTGTCGTCGCTTGCACAATTATTTGCGCATCAGGAAGTCCTGCAGGAACTCCGATTGAAACAACCCCACCAGCAGGCAACACAAGATTTTCGAGTCCACCCAACACAACAGCTCCAGCCGGGCCAACTTGCAGCACACTCACGGTCCCTTCCTGCGAAGTTGTGTTCATGATTTGCAACGAATCTTCGCTAGCAGTGACTCCACTCGGTGCACTCCACGTTGTTGACTCCGAATTGAGCGGTGCCCCCAAAACCACCGAAGTTCCTACCGTGTTGCCGTCTCGACGATTGATTACCTGCTCAACAACAACACCAAGAGAATCACCCAAGTCTTGGTCGTTCGTAGCAACAATGATCCCGTACCTGCCAACCGGCAAAGTTGGGATTGCACCAGTATCTACAGTGGTCACGCGATGAGCAGGGGCGGTGATCAGTAGCGGGTCAATGCTGTTCGCCGAATCACTTCCGTTGACGAACACAACGCTGAGCGAACGATCACGGCTGCTCGGGTTATAAATCACAAGACTTTCTGTATTGCCAGCAAGTTTTTCGCCATTACTAAACCACCACTGCGTACTCATAGCCGAAGCCCCAAGGCTCATCGAATATCCAAGGCGACCTTGGCCCAAATAATGTTGCACTCGGCCAGCCACCAACCGACCAGAAGATGCACGAATTGATACAGCCAATATCGGCTCGTTGCGTGCGCCCTGTTGGTCCATGGAAAGCGCTACTACCGATTTTGCGGGCAACACAAATCCCTGCAACTGCTCGGGGCTGCGCTCTGCATCTGCTGTCACAAACGTGATGTCGACAACGGTTGCGTCCACATATGGATTAGTCATCACTATCTGTTCAATCGAATCAGCACCAGTAAAACCGTCTGCGAAAAACCAATCGGTCTCGGGTTGATTGGCGCACAACACAACTGCATCGCCCGCAGGGTGCCTAACAATTTGCTCTACTAATCCCTGTGAACCAATAATCTCTACGACCGCGCTCACAAACTGCGCACTGATACCACCACGAGCATCGAGGCTGATATTTGACCGCGCGGGGATAGAAACTGCGTTCACAACTGGGGTCTGACCGGTACTCAGGAGAGTCACAGTTGCTGAAATGTCGGTCTCGGATGCATTGGAGATCACCAAGTTGCTTGAGATGGTGTCGTCATTTGCTGGCACGCCTGGACAAAACCAATTGGTTGTCAGTGCTTCTGCGGCAGCAACGTGCGGCATTGGCGCCATCGCCAAAACTTCGGTGGCATCGATTGCGCCGTCAATACCCACTTCGCTGTTTGTGTTGCTGTTTGCGTCGCTGTTTGCACCATTGTCAACCACAAACAACGCCACGCACGCAGCCAGCGCTGCTACAACCATTGCGACCTGACGAACCGTCATGTGCGATGGCGTTTCAGATTTGAAAAAATTTGTTCCGAGTTTCACTGTGATTCAATACTTTCTGCTGCTGCAAAGGTGAGTGATGCATCATCTGATCCACTCAGCACTACGGGGTCAACACGTCGTATGCCAATTCGAGACTTCAAACGCCTCAAGTCAAATGTTGCCGAGATCACCGTGACCCACAGCATCAACTGCACGAGGAGAAGAACGACGTGGGTCCACGGAGTTCTAAAGTCAAGGGTCGCGGATCCGGCCACAGGAGAATCGAAGGCTGTTGTCCCCCCGAAAGCAACTCGTGGAATCACATCAGATCCATCTACGCGCAGGACCAGGCGATCACTAAACGGAACGGCCAGATGAACAGATCCAACATCTATTGACGCTGGACTGCTGTCAATGTCACGCATTCGTGGCAAGACCTGCGTCACTGCCAGTTGTGATGACAACAGAGCATCGGTACCCGCCTGCTGGCTCAGTACAGCAGATGCCTCATCCAGTTTGGTCAGTGAAGGCGTGTAAGCCATGTTTTCAAAAATCACCAGATCATTTGCTGTGTACACCCGACGAAAATCAAGTTGCAGCGATAACCCTTCGAGAAGACCAGGTGGCGCGCTTAACGGTTGGTCAGTTGTAGAAACAGCACCATCAATAATCGGAACAACGAGATATCGAACGGCGAGATTGGAGAGCAAGCGACCAGATCGAACTGTCTGCTGTGAAATCGCTGCATCCAAAGCCTGAGCCACCGAATCAGTGAGCGCATTCCTCGGAGCCAACCAGTGATCTCGCATTGTCAGTTCTCCGTCATCGGCAATTGCAAATGCAGTTTGCTCGTTGAGTCGAATTGCTGGCAATGGCAACACGTCACTACGTCCTACATACACAACGTTGTAATCGCCCGAGGTTGGATCGGTTGGTAATTGCGTCAGCAGCTGAGCAAGAGCAACTTTTGGTTGTCCCCAGCGACCGTTTGCCGAGAATGCAATTGAAGGCAGACAGCCAATCACGATGGCTACAAGCGCAATACTCGCAAGCGGCTTCCACCAGCGATAGATACTCACATCTTGGTCATCGAAAATGAAACTTGCCATAGTTGCGGCCGCCAATGACAAACCGCACGCCACCACCACAAAAAGAACTCCGTATTCGGGCAGAGCAAAATGCAAATAACCCGCGTCATGTAATGAGATAACGACCATTGCGAACAGCACAAGTGTTGCCGAACGGACAGCCCACACCAACTTGTCACCACGCACGATGAGCAAACCAATGATGACAGGAACATAGAGTCCGAGTGCAAGCACAGAGATTGCGAGTACACCGCTATCCATGCGGGCAAGCACTGCAAGCCCTACATTTCCCGTACGCGCTGTCTGTACACCAATTATCCGCTGCCACCAATCTGTGGCAATAAAACCACCAGACCACGGAAAATTGAGAACAACGGTTCCGATAACAAGCACAAACATCAACTGCAATACGGCCACAACTGCTTGCAATCGAACGCGCGACAACAAGTCTGCCGTCATCCATGCCGTGCCCGCGAACAGCGCAAGAATCAAAAATGTGGGCACGAATGCCGACACCACCGCACCAAACAAGACCGTTAGTGCCCACAACTGAGTTTTTTGAACTCCGGCTTGACGCTGACTAGCGCGCACAAATAGGCGCAACATCCACGGCAACGCTGCGTAACACATCAAGACGCCAAATCGACCATGAGCAATTGCCGCGTAAGGAACCGGCACTGCCGCGTACACCAACAAGCCCACCATGCGTGCCCGCGATCCGAAGAATCCACTTGCGACTTGCCACATTCCTACACAGCCAGCAAACAATGCACCGATGATCGCAAGTACTTGCAATGCTCCGAGTCGGCCCAACACTCCAATTCCTGCGATTGCAAGCAACACAATGCCTGTTGGGTTTGCGCTCGCCTGACCAAAGCCAGCTTGCCACCAGCCACTCAATACAGAGGAGATCAACAATCTCGGTGATTCTGATCCGGTGCGTATTGGTAGAAATTCACCAATCGAGGCGACACCCCCACTAATCAATCCTCGACTGCCGATAACGATAAGCGCAAATACGACTAGGGCGGTTACACCCACTAATCGCGATTTTGGATTTGCGAGATTTGCTGCAGTTAACCCCGAAATCTCTTGAACTCTCGATCGTCGTTTACGAATGAATGCCCACAAACGGGCACTCCCACGACTTTGTAGATCATGAATTTCGGCAACTGGAACTCGTCGAAATGGACGTACTTCTGCACGCCGCCGGACGATGTACCTTGCATCAAATATCACAGCGATTGATGCACGCAAAGATGCCAGTGCCTGTTTAAATGTTCCATTGAACACACCTATCACCACGCGAGCAACTGCCATCAATAACAGTTGCAACATCACACCAGGCAACTGAAGGCGACCCGACAATGTCGCAACTGTGCGCACACGGTGACGCGCTTCGAGAGCACTCATTGTGGCAACAGATCGCGTGTCATTCATCTCCTTGCGATGCCTCACACGTGCGGTTGGCGCCACCAGCACTCGTGCGCCGCTGAGATGTGTGCGCCAACAAAATTCCAAGTCTTCGCCGAACAACGGGATATCCGGAGAAAACCCGCCAATCTCACGAAATAAATCTGCACGCACCAACATGCACGCTGACGGAATGAGAAACACGTCGCGCACAGCATCATGCTGTTCCTGATCTTTCTCGCCCTCTTCAATATTCGGATTGATGTCGCCAATCCGATCAGCACCAAGTCCAACACTTTGCAACACCGAGATGTCATCCCACTTCACAATCTTTGGCCCAACGACTCCCGCATTAGACCGAAACATCTCTTCGACCATGCACGAAATTGCGTTGCCATCAAGTGCGACATCATCATGCATGAAGCAAAAAATTCCGCTCTCGCCTTCAACCAGGCGACTCACTTCATTCATCAATGGGCCATAGCCGGGGTTGCCTTCAACCTGCCGAATCACCGCCGCCGGCAACGATTGCCGAATAACGTCGGTTTCAGCACCTGCAGCAGTAGTTGTTCCCGTGAGAAAAAAAAGCGTTTGCAGGTTTGGGTAGTCCTGACCCGCAATTGATGCAACTACGTCTTCAAGCCAGGGACATGGCTGATGAACCGCCATCGCTACGACAACGGGCGGAGCCCCAACGTGCGACACGCGTGCTTCACGGTTTTCTGAATCTGTCGAATTCGTCACGATGACTTCAGTTTAGTTGTGCCCAACCTTGCTCCCCCGAGGCTTGTAATGGTCACATGCAAAGCACCACTGATACTTGCTTTTGCGAGCACCCGTAGATACCCTCGGGATCAGATTGCGCACCTCGAAGGACTTTTGTGACAGATAAAAACATTGACTTTGAATGCTTAAAGATGAAAGCCAAAGAATTGGCCTTCACCTCTGTAGGCATTGGAATTCTTGCCTTCCAAAAAGCACAAGTTCGCCGTCGCGAACTTTCCGAAGAAATCGACAAAGAGTTTCCACACGCCAAAGCGTTCGTTATCAAACAAGTTGAAACGACAATCGGCAATGCCGCCATGGTGCTCACTTCGCTGATCAACTCACGCCGCGATGTCCAGGCCAGCAAGTAACATCGGCTTGCTTGTCATTCACTGAACCAACACCATCTCATTCGGCTTCACAACCGACGCTGAGTAGCCGCATCTCTCTTCCCGAGGGCACATTGACCGTTGGTATTGGTCTGTTTATCGCGGGAATCTCTGCATTCATATTTTTTAAAATTGGCCAACAAGCACTTGGCCAAGCCGGCTTCAAGCCAATCGTTGCCATGTGGTTCATTGCATTTTCTCTCGCACCCGGTTTCTTCCTACCGATCGAGCAAGAGGTAGGTAGAGCTCTTTCACACAGACGTGCGCTTCACCAAGGTGGACGCCCAGTCGTCCAACGCATGATTCCACTTGCCATAACCATGCTCGTAGTTCTTGCCGTGATTATCGCCATTGCCTCTTCGTATCTCACGGAGCATTTGTTCGATGGTTACAGCAGTGTTGTGGCATGCCTTGTGCTCATCCTTGTGTCATATGCGCCGATGCATCTTGCTCGTGGCATCTGTTCTGGGTCACAACGCTTTGGTTCATACGGCATCATCATCGGCGCCGATGGTGCATCTCGCGTGATCGGCGTGGCAGTGCTGTGGGCATTAGGAGTAGACAGCGTCGGAGCATTTGCTCTCATGATTGCGTTATCTCCACTTGTGGGTGTAATTGCCGTTGGCCTCTTTGGAAAACTTCATACCGATACTGGGCCACCAGCACCATGGTCAGAAGTGACTCCAAATCTTGGTTGGTTGTTAATGGGCTCACTCTTTGCTGCGGCGCTCGTCAATGCTGGGCCAATCACTGTTGACATCCTGGGCACAAACGCCAAGCCAGAATTGATTACGCAATTTGGCAATGCAGTGATTTTCGCTCGCCTCCCACTCTTTTTATTTCAAGCCGTGCAAGCAGTTTTGCTACCTCGCTTGGCGCGCTTCGCAGCACATGGCCATCTTGACGAATTTCGCTCCTCATTGCGCAGACTTCTCGTGCTTGTTGTGGGCGTAGGCATCTTCGGCACGCTCGGTGCCTTCGCAATCGGACCACCTGTTCTGAAGCTTGTCTTCAACGGTGATATTGACCGCCGTACGCTCACCTTGCTTGCGCTATCGAGTGCGCTCTACATGGTGGCCGTTGCATTCGCTCAGGCAACTATTGCCCTTCGTGGCCACGCACTTGCCGGCATTGGATGGGCTCTTGGGTTTATAAGTTTCGTAGCGCTTGCAGCGTGGTCAAGCAACGATCTCTATTTGCGAGTGGAGATTGCTCTTGTTGGAAGCTCTGTCGTTGCGCTTGTCAGTTTTATGCTTGCGCTACGAAGCCGAATGCTTAAATATTCTTGAGGCGATTCGTTTCGTAAGCAATGTCGTGTTGCACCATCATGTCAACCAACTGATCAAATCCAACTTCGCGTTTCCAACCCAACTTCTTTTCTGCCTTTGATGGATCGCCAATCAACAAGTCGACTTCTGCAGGTCGAAAGAATTTTGGATCATGTTTCACATACTGGCGGAAGTCGCCAAGACCGGCTTTTTCAAACGCGAGCGTCAAAAACTCGTCGACACTATGTGTCTCACCAGTTGCAATGACATAGTCATCTGGCGCATCTTGCTGCAACATCATCCACATAGCTTTCACGTAGTCGCCGGCATATCCCCAGTCACGCTTTGCATCGGTGTTGCCGAGCACGAGTTCTTTGTCAATGCCGAGTTTGATGCGGGCAGCAGTGTTGGTGATTTTGCGAGTCACAAACTCGAGGCCACGGCGCGGCCCTTCGTGGTTAAACAAAATGCCAGAGCACGCATACATTCCGTAACTCTCGCGATAGTTGACAGTGATGTCATGGCCAAACACCTTGGCAACGCCATATGGCGAGCGCGGGTGAAATGGTGTCAGTTCGGTCTGCGGAGTCTGGCGCACTTTGCCAAACATCTCAGAGGAAGACGCCTGATAAAAACGAATTGGATTGTTTTGAGCGCCACCCACCATGCGCACGGCTTCAAGAGCACGCAATACGCCTAGCCCGGTTACGTTGGCGGTCAATTCTGCTTGGTTAAACGACATGGCCACAAACGAAATTGCTCCAAGATTGTAAAACTCGTCTGGCTGCACATACTCAAGAGCAGTCACAAGGCTTGTCAGGTCGGTCAAGTCGCCTGACACCACTTCAACTTCGGGAAACTCGTCGCGCAATAGCTCGGCACGTGGGTTGTGCTGGCCTTTCATCATTCCGTAGACCTTGTACCCCTTGGTGAGCAAGAACTCTGCAAGGTGACGTCCGTCTTGGCCAGTAATTCCGGTGATAAAGGCTTTGCGCATAATGCTTTCAAATCTAGCAGTTGCACTTGGCCGTAATTAGCCCATTCAAGATAGTTACGCTCATCTGCGTGATATGTGTACTTGCAGGCGGTGTTGGGGCCGCACGTTTTCTTCGTGGCCTCGTACAAGTTGTGCCCGCTCGCGACATCACTGCCATTGTCAACACAGGCGATGACACCACCCTGCATGGCCTCTCAATTTCGCCAGACCTTGACACCGTCACCTACACACTCGCAAATTCGATTGATCCAGTGCGCGGCTGGGGTCTTGAAAACGAATCGTGGACCGCAATGTCTGCACTCGCCCGCTTCGTCAACGTGCGCCCACAGAATTCATCTGCAGCACCAACATGGTTCAACTTGGGTGACAAAGATTTGGCAACACACTTTTATCGCACTGCCCGTCTGCAAGAGGGTGCAACACTCGCACAGGTCACAACCGAGATCAGCCAAAGTTTTGGCGTCGATGTACATCTTGTTCCAATGTCCAACGATCGAGTTTCCACATTCGTCACCCTTGCAACTGATTGCGCTGCCGGTCCACAGGGAACCGAAATTACATTTCAGGAATACTTTGTCAAACACCAACACTCGGTTGCGGTAAGCAGTGTGCGATTTGATGGAGCTTCAACTGCCAGTGCTCTTGGACTCGACACACTCAAATCAGCACAAACCGTGGTCATCGCACCGTCCAACCCGCTTGTTTCAATTGCGCCGTTGCGCGCGCTACATGGTGTTGACGCCGCACTTGCAAATCGTCGCGACTCAGTAGTGGCAATTTCTCCGATCATCGCGGGTGCGGCGCTCAAAGGACCTGCCGACCGATTAATGACCGAACTCGGCCACGAGTCGTCGGTTGTAGGAGTTGCGAAACTGTACGCACCAATTTGTGGCACGCTCATCATTGACACTGCAGATGCGCACCTTGCATCCAAAGTAGAAGCGGAAGGCATGCGCTGTGTCATTGTTGATACCGTGATGAGCACACCAGAAAAATCGCAACATCTGGCACGCACCACGCTGGAGAGCACAAAATGAAACTGACCGCATGGAGTGTCGAAGGCATTGGCGAAATTGTTCCCGGCGACCAGCTTGGAGACATCATTGTTGATGCCTGTCGAACCGAACCCAACGGCCCACTGCTCAACGGCGATGTACTTGTTGTAACTCAAAAAATTGTCTCAAAGGCCGAGGGGCGTCTCGTTGCTATCGACCCAGATGATCCGGTGAGCCACAAACAACTCGTTGAAGACGAAGCCGTCCGTATTGTTCGTCGTCGGGGTGACTTGATCATCACTGAAACCAAACATGGTTTTATTTGTGCAAACAGCGGAATTGATTTGTCAAATGTCGAACGTGGTTACGCTGCGCTTTTGCCACTTGACAGCGATCGCTCTGCCCGACGTATCCGCGAAATCATCAAAGCCAAACTGGGTGTCGAAGTAGGCATCATTGTGAGCGACACCTTTGGACGTCCATGGCGCAATGGTCTTACCGATGTCGCAATCGGAGTTGCAGGTATTGCGGGCGTTGTCGACTTGCGCGGCACGCCAGATGCCCTTGGTCGCATCATGCATGTCACCGAAGTTTGTGTAGCCGACGAACTTGCGAGCACTGGCGAACTGGTGATGGGCAAAACTTCAGGTGTTCCAGTTGCTGTCATTCGTGGGGTTGACGCAACGTGGTTGCGAGATTCTGCAATGAGCGAGATCGTTCGACCCGCACAAGAAGACTTGTTCCGATAACTAGCGCGTAAAACCTTCGCGAAGAGTTTCCAAGCCGTCGGCAACGCTCGTCCACGACGACCAGCCCAACTGAATCCGGGTACGTACGGTCGAAACCGCCAGCCGCTGCACATCCCCTGGTCGTGTGGGCAACTTCTTTGCTCGCAGCGCACTGCCGGCACCAATGATCTTCCACAGTTCTTCAATTGTTGTCTGCACACCAGTCCCTGCATTGAGCACAAGACCGCCACCTTTTGCAATCGTGCGCACCAGCACGTCTACAGCATCATCGATGTACAAAAAATCGCGCGTTTGTTTTCCATTGCCATAAATCTCAGGGTCTTGATTACGAATCACTCCAGACGCAAAAGCGGCAACAACGCCATCTTCTGGACGCTGGCGCAGACCGTACACATTGGTCATTGCCAACACGGTGAACTCAATATCGTGCATTTCTCGATACACACTCAAGAGGTCAACAATCGTCTGTGCCATTACGTGCGGCACACCAATCGCGTCCGCTTTGCGTCCTTCTTTTACAGGCAAGTACTTTGCTGGTACCTCGCCGTATACGAGCACGGCTGGCAAACATGCAACCACTTTTGTGACACGATGTCGCCGTGCCGCTTCAAGGACTGAAAGCAGCATCGGTGCAGCACGCAACACCGAAGCCGACTCGGTGGCACTCGGAGGCAGAAGGGCCATGTGAAAAATCACATCGGGTTGACGCAAACCGACGAGCTCAGCAAATTCAACCGTAGAGATGTCGAGTTGGTGAAACTTGAGCGCTCCACCGAGCGTGCGCGCGACCGACAAATTAGCGAGCGATCCGGTTGACAAATCATCAACAACATCGACGGTATGTCCGTCGGCAAGCAGTCGCTCTACAAGATGTGACCCGATAAACCCAGCACCACCGCAGACGAATACTTTCGACTTTCGAGTGACAGCCATTGAATTTTTTATTCCTGCTTATGTGTCGGATCGTGTGCTGGGACAGAAGCGTTGTTGCACATTTCGTTTTGACCCACAACACCAGTAGACCCGATAATCGATCCTGTTACTTGAGAATTGGCGCCAACCATTCCCATCACCAGCGAATCAATGATGACCGCACCCTGCTCGACAATGGCTCCAGGGAGCAACACCGAATGCGTTATGTGTGCCCCATCCAGAACTGTTGCATTTTCGCCAATCACGCTGTCAAGAATCACTGCTGTTGCAGCCACATTTGCCGTTGGATGGATTGGTGCATCGGTCGCCTTCGCTACACGTTTCGATACATGCACATTCGCAGAGATGAATGTGTCGGGTCGTCCCGCATCGATCCAGTAGTCATCGGTCGACATTGCGAACAACGACTTATCGGCCACCATCTGAGGAAACACGACTCGCTCAATGGAGAGTTTTTGGTCGCCTGGCATGCGCGCCAGCGCTGATGGCTCAAGCACATATGTGCCCGCGCTCGCAAAGTTGCTCGTTGTCATTCCAGGCTGTGGTTTTTCGACAAAGCGTTCCACGCGCCCATGTGCATCAATTTCTACAATTCCGTACTGCGACGGGTCGCTTACTGGAGTGAGCGAAATGGTTCCCTCTGCGCCATGTTGCCGGTGAAACGAAATCAGTGATGCAATATCCAGATCCGTGAGCACGTCTCCGTTTGCAACCACAAATGTTTCGCTGATACCGGCAGTTCGTGCCGCAAATCCAATTGCGCCGGCGGTATCGAGTGGAGTGTCTTCAACCGCGTACGAAAGTTGTACTGACCCACACATGTCATTGGGAAAAGCGGCCATGAACGGCTCGGGTTTAAAACCAAGCGCAAGCACTGCATGCGTTACGCCACCGAGAGCAAGTGAGTTCATCAATCGCTCGAGCATTGATGTGTGTGCCACCGGCAAGAGCGGTTTTGGGATGCTGTAAGTCAGTGGTCGAAGTCTTGTTCCAAACCCTCCAACAAGCACGACTGCGTGCATCGTGTCTACCTACTCTTGAGTTTGAAAGGCAAGAGTTGCAAGCGCCGACGAGTCCGGTTGCGGAACTTCAACGCCTTCTGCAGTGAACGCAAGCGCTATGGCCATTCCATCACTCGTTAGACGAACTCCATCAAAACTTGCAATCGAAATTTTGCTGTCTGCAGTGTTGCGATAGTCGTTCCATACCAAAACGCGAAGTGTCGCATCTTTTTCAACACCGTTTGCATCTTTGCATTTTGTATCGGCTTCAGTAATTGTCTCGCCACCATTGATGGTTGAAGGGAAAGTGATCGACTTATCATCTACCTTGATGCCGTAGAGATCAAAAAATGTCTTGAGCTTGGCAGTGCGCAGTCCTGCAAGTACTTGAGGCTTCCAACCAAAAATTCCATCGGCTTTGATGTAAGCGTCTGGTGAAACTGTTGAAGGGTCGGCTGCTGCTGCAGGAAAACCTGTCAGGTAGGCATCGCATTTGTACACACCGAAGCTAGAGAAATACTCCTGATTAGCTGTGGCCGATGCGTCAACTGTTGGCTGACTTTGGCGCGCATAGGTAATGAGTGCAACACCAAGCACGCAGACGACCAAAATGACGGTGGGAAACAAGGAGCCGCCCTGAAAGCGGATTTTCTTCCCTTTGCCTTTTTCGGCAAGTCTGGCGATTTTTTTCGCTGATGATGATCGGGCC
>JBIKID010000037.1:0-15400 GCA_044361815.1 Ilumatobacteraceae bacterium
GGTGCTGTGTATAGCCCCGAGATTTTGCGCGAGATTGCCGATTTTGCTGTTGAAAGAAACCTCATCGTGATGGCTGATGAGATCTACGACAAGATTTTGTATGACGATGCAGTACACACCACGTTTGCTTCGATTGCTCCAGACGTATTTACTCTCACGTTCAACGGACTTTCGAAGGCATATCGCCTCGCAGGTTTTCGTGCTGCGTGGATGGTGATGACCGGCCCGCGCAAACACGCTGCGAGTTACATCGAAGGCATCACGATGCTCACCAATATGCGTTTGTGCGCCAACGTTCCAGCTCAGCACGCGATTCAGACCGCACTTGGCGGACGACAGAGCATTAAGGACTTGGTGCTGCCAGGTGGGCGACTGCTCGAGCAGCGCAATGCTGCGATTACTACCTTACGCAAAATCCCTGGTGTCTCGTGCGTCGAACCAAAGGGAGCGTTATACGTATTTCCAAAGCTTGATCCAAATATGTACCCAATTGCCGATGATCGCAAGTTTGTACTCGACTTGTTGCGAGCCGAGCACGTATTAGTAGTACAGGGAACAGGTTTCAACTGGCCGACACCAGACCACTTGCGCATCGTGACATTGCCATGGGCGACAGATCTCACAGAAGCAATCGGCCGCATCGGCAACTTCTTGTCCACTTACTCGGCAAAATAGTGCTCCCGCCTAGAAAGAATCCTCTATGCCAGCAGTAACCGCAGACACACTGACACTTCCGAGAATAAGTGCAGCGTTGTCAAAGCGCTCGCGTTCGGTGCGCTCGATTACCACTGCGCCAAGTGGGTTTGAGGGCGAAGGGTTTCCGGTGCGTCGCACTTTCGCGGGCGTGTCGACGGCTGATCTCGATCCGTTCATCATGATGGACCAAATGGGTGAGATCAATTATGCGCCACTCGAACCGCGTGGCACTGATTGGCATCCACATCGTGGTTTTGAAACCGTTACCTATCTAATGGACGGCACATTCGTGCACCAAGACAGTCATGGCGGCGGTGGAATCATTGCTAATGGTGGGACGCAATGGATGACAGCCGGTAGCGGAATCTTGCATATTGAAACTCCGCCAGAAGACTTGGTCATTCGGGGTGGTTTGTTTCATGGAATTCAGTTATGGGTCAATTTGCCTTCCAGATTGAAGATGATTTCGCCTGCGTACCAAAACCTTGAAGGCGATCAGGTGGTCTTGTTGTCATCGGAAGATGGCGGCGCACTCGTGCGTTTGATTGCCGGAGATCTTGGAGGTCATCAGGGGTCGGGCTCAACACAAACTCCAATTGTGGTTGCACATGCAACGCTCAGCGCTGGAGCACAGATGACATTGCCGTGGGACTCGTCATATAACTCGCTCGCTTACGTATTGTCGGGAAGCGGCACCGTTGGCGACGATGCACACCAAATCAAACTTGGCCAGCTCGCAGTGTTTGTTGATGGTGATTCGATCACACTTCGCGCATCGGCACACGAAGCACTTGATGTGATGTTGCTTGGTGGTCAGCCAATTCGCGAACCCGTTGCTCAACACGGCCCGTTTGTGATGAACACCAGAGACGAACTTCAACAAGCGGTTGATGATTTTCAGCGCGGACTTTTTGGAAATGTTCCCGCCAATGGACTTCGCCCGTTTAGACGTTAAGAATTATTGATTTGAAGAATCATTACACTCAATTACGTGTCTGGGCCCCTGCAACTTGAGTTTGTGACTTCGGCTGTCAACATTCGTGACTTGCCTGAATCACCAATAGAAGTTGCTGTTGTTGGTAGATCAAATGTGGGTAAGTCTTCTCTGATCAACGCGCTCGCTAATCGCAAGCAACTTGCACGGGTTTCCAATACACCTGGTCGCACACAGTTGATCAATTTGTTTGAAACGCCAGATGGCGGAACAGTTGTTGACTTGCCCGGTTACGGCTACGCCGCAGCGCCTGGAAATGTGCGCAAGCGTTGGCAGAGCATGATCACTAATTACTTGCTCGACCGTGAGTCTCTGGTGATGGTCTTTGCATTAGTTGATGGAGTAATCGGGCCCACCGAATTGGACCAACAGGTGTTGGGCGAACTTGAAGAAAATGGAATTCCATTTACGGTGGTTGCTACAAAGCTCGACAAAGTGAAACCATCGCAACTTGAAACTCGCAAGCGCGATCTAGCTCGTGGATGTGGTCTTGCTCAAGATGACATTGTTTGGGTGAGCGCAACAACCGGCATTGGCATTGTTAAGTTGCGCGCCTCTGTAGGCAACTACCTCAACGTGAAAAACGCTAATAAAAAACGCTAGAGAGTTATCGCGCGTAGGTGACGCCACCGTCGACTACGACGGTTGAGCCAACGACATAGTCGCCGGCACGAGATGCCAAATAGATCGCAGCACCAGCCATGTCTTCTGGAGTACCAATGCGACCAGATGGAATTGCAGCGGCAATTGCATCGCCATGGTCGCGTGCGACTTTATTCATGTCGGAAGCAAAAGCACCTGGAGCAATTGCAGTGACACCAATGCCATCTTTGATGAGACGTAGTGCCATGCGCTTTGTCATGTGAATGAGTCCGGCTTTGCTGCCCGCGTATGGGTATGTCTCTTCCATGTTGGTAGAGATGCCATCGATTGATGCGATGTTGATGACCTTTGCGAGATGTCCATTCTTTGCAGCAGCAGCGCGTAGTTGTGGCGCGAGTGCCTGGGTGAGAAAGAACGGAGTCTTCAGGTTGAGGTCAACTGTCTTGTCCCATCCGCTTTCTGGAAACTCATCAAACTTCGCACCCCATGCAGCGCCAGCATTGTTGACAAGAATGTCAAGTGTTTCTTCACGTTTTGCTATCTCCGCAGCAAGTGCCTCAACGCCAACCTGCGTGGAGATGTCTCCAGGGATTGAGATGCATTCGCCGTACATACTGAGGTTTTTTGCTGCTGCATCACACTGTGCAGCTTTGCGAGCAGTGATGTAGACACGTGAACAACCGTGTTCCAAAAAGCCTTGAACGATCATGGCTCCGATGCCACGAGATCCACCAGTTACGAGTGCTACACGACCATTGAGTGAGAAGATATCTTTCATCCGAGCAACTGTAGAGGGTGGGTAGTAATGTCGAAAGCATGCCTAGTGACAGAATGCTGAAAACAATGAATGGAATACACCGATTAATTCTTGGTGTCACACGTGGCAAGGCAGGTTGGACCGCAGGCAATATGCCCGTACTCGAACTCACAACGATTGGTCGCAAGAGTGGTGAACCACGTAGTTGTTTGCTGACTTCGCCAATACAAGAAAACGGCGAAATTGTGATTGTTGCATCACGCGGCGGCGACGATCATCACCCAGCTTGGTACCTCAATTTGCTTGAGACCCCACAAGTGCAGGTGTCATATAAAGGTGCACCTCACAAGATCATGACTGCACGTACGGCAGATGCTCAAGAGCGCGCACGCATGTGGCCAATAGTCGCAGGAGCATATAAGGGTTACGCGGGCTATCAAGAAAAGACAGCGCGCGAGATACCGCTCGTCATACTTTCCGCATCCTAAATCTGTAGGCGCTCTGACTAGGTCGGCAAATCGACAAGACAGGTAGCGTGGGGTTATGCCAAAGTCCGGAATGCACTCAGGAATAACCACAGACGACGCAATGAACTTGGCCATGTCGGCCAAAGCAGTTCCATTATTTGAAGCCGTCAAAACATTTATTAAAAATGAGATTGACCCAATCACTGCTGAGTATTTTCGGCTTGGTGATGGTCGGTCTAATCGCTGGCAATATGGCGAAGGTCAACTTGAGCTGCTCAATTCGGTGAAAGCAAAAGCCAAGAAGGCTGGTCTATGGAACTTCTTTTTACCAAATGCTGAGACCGGCGAAGGTTTGTCAAACCTTGACTACGCATACATTGCAAATGAATTGGGCAAGAATCCAATTGCCTCTGAGTGTTTTAACTGCAGTGCGCCAGATACGGGCAACATGGAAGTGTTGGAGCGTGTTGGCACCCCAGAGCAAAAGAAGCGTTGGCTCGAGCCGCTACTTGCCGGCGAGATCCGTTCCGCATATGCGATGACTGAACCAGACGTGGCGTCATCAGATGCCAAAAATCTTGAGTGCCGTGCAGTGAAGGATGGCGACGAATGGCTCATCAACGGCGAGAAGTTTTACATCTCTGGCGCGGGTGACCCACGCTGCAAGATATTGATTTGCATGCTGCGAACAAGCCAAGATGGACCGCCACACGGCAGGCATTCACAAATACTCGTACCGATGGACACCCCGGGAGTCGAAATCCTGGGGCATATGGAAGTGTTTGGCGAAGATGATGCGCCTCACGGCCACATGCACTTACGTTTCACCGACGTACGTGTGCCAGCAAGCAACATGTTGCTGGGTGAAGGTCGAGGTTTCGAGATATCACAAGTCCGTTTAGGACCAGGACGCATTCATCACTGCATGCGTTCGATTGGTGCAGCAGAGCGCGCGCTTGAACTCATGATTCAGCGCGGGCTGAGCCGTGAAGCTTTTGGCAAGCCAATTGCACGACTTGGAAAGAACACTGAAGTCATTGCGAAAGCTCGTATCGAGATCGAAGCAATGCGCCTGATGGTGTTGCGTGCAGCAAAAGCCATGGACACCCTTGGTAATGCCGAGGCGCGTATTTGGGTGAGCGCAGTAAAAGCAATGGTTCCCGAGCGTGTGTGCAAGATCATTGATGAAGCAATTCAAGTTTTTGGTGGAGCAGGTGTTTCACAATGGACTCCACTGGCACGCATGTATGCCGGGCAGCGCACATTGCGACTTGCCGATGGCCCTGACGAAGTGCACTGGCACGTTGTTGGTCGAGCCGAAATTGCGCGCTACGAAGGTGAAGTACTTCCGCCGATGAAGGGCTAATAAAGCTTAAATTCGAGTTTTTGGCGACACGGTTAAGCGCGGGTCACTGACAATGATTCCTTCGAGCACCTTGTCGATTGCCGTCAAGATTGCAGGCTCAAGCACAATGTTTGCTGCTTTCACGTTGTCATCAAGTTGATCTGGGCGAGTGGCGCCGACAATTGCTGATGCAATGTTTTTGTTTTGCAACACCCACGCAATTGCCATCTGTGCCATCGTGATGCCAGCTTCTGCCGCAATTGGTTTGAGTTCTTGTACTTTTGTCAGCGTGGCATCAGTGAGCCAGCGCGAGATGAAGTTTTTACCGCTCAGTTCGTCGGTTGCTCGTGATCCGTCTGGCGGTGGTTGACCAGGAAGGTACTTGCCTGTGAGTACACCTTGAGCCATTGGTGACCACACGATTTGTGAAAGACCTTCGCGGTCACTTGCTGGTACGACTTCTTCTTCAATCACGCGCCACAGCATCGAGTATTGAGGTTGGTTGGATATAAACGGCACGTGTAGTTCGCGCGCAAGTTCTGCGCCACGAGTGATCTGATCAGCATCCCACTCGGACACACCGATATAAAGGGCTTTGCCTTGACGCACGATGTCTGCAAAGGCAAGCATTGTTTCTTCAAGTGGAGTCTCGAAGTCATAGCGGTGCGCTTGATACAAGTCGACGTGATCCATGTTGAGTCTCTTGAGCGATGCATCAATCGAGTGCATGATGTGCTTGCGCGACAAGCCGCGATCGTTGACACCACCACCGGTAGGAAAATAGACCTTTGTGAATACTTCGATGCTTTCGCGCGGTACACCAGCAAGTGCGCGACCAAGCACAGCCTCGGCGCGAGTGCCTGCGTAAACATCTGCAGTGTCAAATGTGGTGATACCAAGTTCAAGTGCACGCTTTACGCATGCGTTGGCAGCATCTTCTTCTACCTGGCTGCCGTGTGTGATCCAGTTGCCATAACTAATTGCTGAGACTTTGAAGCCGCTTCGGCCGAGGTATCTAAATTCCATGTGGTAAATCTACGGTGCGACGGTGGCTTCGCTCGCATTAGTTGGTCGTCGAAGATATTTTGGTCCAACAAGCACACATCCAAGGCACACGAGCGTGAACATGGTGATTCCCGTAGCAACAAATGCAGTTTCTCGGCCATAGTGCTCGTACACAATGCCTGCAGTCATTGCAACAATGCCGCCAGTAAGTGTTTGGATTCCACCAAGCAATCCTGAGGCTCCGGCTTGACGCTCTGGTGGAGCAACTTGAGCAACGGCGATGCCAGTTCCAGTGACGGTAAGTGCATCGAGGGCTGATTGAGTGACACCGATACCGAGCATCCAATATGGACTGCCAATAAATCCATAGGACGTCATATAAAAAGCACCAAGTGCTAGTCCGAATGCACTGACACGAAATGGTCCATATTTTTGTGCGATGGTGCCACCGACAGTTGCAAACAAAATCCACGGCATACCAAAGATAGAAATGCCGGCATTGCCAACCCAATTTGGCGCACCCATGTCATCCATCATCACGACCCACAGCGGATCAAACACGCCGATCATCACGTACAACGCAACACCGATGAGTATTGCACCAGTGAGTGGCCTGATACGCAACAAGTCGACAGCAAAGCGTTCAGTGGTGCGATCTTCAGCCGGGGTTTCTTCAATGTCTTCGCGCGCGATCAATGCCACCATCACTACGAGAATTGCTGCGATGATCAGGAAGGGTGCTGCTAATCCAAATGTGCCAACAGTGACGGCCGAAATGATTGGTCCAAGTGCAAAGCCACCAACTTCGATTGCCACTCCGCGACCCAAATTGGTCCCCATATTTTCTCGATCGCTGACGATAACTATGCGCTTGATTGCAGGGATTGCGATGCCGGCTCCGATGCCCATCAACACACGCCCACAAATAAAGCCGGTCATGGATGAGCCGAATGCCATCACGACGGCACCCACCACATTTGCTGCCACACCCCAGGTCATCAAACGCCGGGCATGACCTTTGTCGGCGTATGGCGCAATGGTCAACTGCGCTACGAATGAGGTAAAAAACCCTGCAGCGATGATGATGCCGAGCCCAGTTTCTTGAATGCCAAATTTGTCACGCCAGTCGTCGAGCATCGTAAACATGACGCCGTATCCGGCTGCGAGAAAACCCATTGCAATCTGCAAAATGTTGATCAATCGCTTATGGGCCACCGAGCCACACTAGACCAACACTGATTGTCCGTAGGATGTTGTTATGGATGTCGCAGTTGTCGATTACCAATCACCGGATGCACCAAAGCGTTTCACTGAGTCATTGCGCAATACAGGTTTTGCCGTTCTTACTAATCACCCAATTCAGTACGACATGGTGCAACGACTGCAAAATGAGTGGCTTAATTTTTTTCGCACGGGCAACAAATGGGATTACTTGCCAGGCGAAGGCGGACAAGATGGATATCGTCCACTCGAAGAAGCTGAGCAAGCAGTTGGTGCTTCGCTTCCAGATATCAAAGAGTATTTTCACTGGTACCCGTGGGGTCGTCAGCCAGCAGCTGAATCAGCAAGTGCGGCTGCTATGTATCAGGCAGGTTGGTCTCTTGCATCCGAGCTACTTGCTTGGGTAGAAGCCAACACACCGACGAGTATTTCTCAATCTTTTTCAATGCCACTTTCCGAAATGATTGTTGGCACGAAGCGAACGCTTTTGCGAGTTTTGCATTATCCGCCTCTCAAGGGCAACGAGCCAGTTGGTTCAGTACGCGCGGCGGCTCATGAAGACATCAACATGATCACGGTGTTGCCGGCAGCTAATGAGCCAGGTTTGCAAGTGCGTGATCTTGATGGAAAGTGGCACGACGTACCGTGTGACCCGGGCAGTGTGGCAATTAATGCAGGTGACATGCTCAATTATGTGACCGGTGGTTATTACCCAAGCACAACTCACCAAGTGATTAACCCAGTTGGCGAAGCTGCAACGAGGTCACGTGTTTCAACTCCGTTGTTTTTGCACCCTGCAGATGACGTGTTGATTGCCGAAAACAAAACTGCCTTTGACTTCTTGCGTGACCGCATTAAGGAAATTGCGGGCGTTGAGCTGACAAAGGATTAACTACATGCAAGATTTTAAGACGCAGTCATTTATCAACGGCGAGTGGGTTGGCTCGGCCAACCAAATTGATGTGCTCAATCCTGCAACTGGCGAGTCATTGGCGAGTGTTGCAAATGCATCTATTTCAGATTGCTTACACGCAGTCGATGCTGCAGATGCCGCATTTATTTCGTGGCGTGCAACTGCGCCGCGTGTGCGAGCAGAAATTTTGCGTAAAGCATTCGAGATCATGATTGCGGAGCAAGAGCAATTGGCCCGATTGATCACGCTCGAGATGGGCAAGATTCTTGCCGACTCACGGGCAGAAGTGGCTTATGCGGCTGAGTTCTTTCGATGGTTTAGTGAAGAAGCAGTGCGTATCGACGGCGACTATCGACGCGCGCCAGGTGGTGCTAATTGGCTGATGGTGAGCAGGCAACCAGTTGGCGTGGCGCTGCTAGCAACGCCATGGAATTTCCCTGCTGCGATGGCCACGCGCAAGATTGGTCCTGCACTTGCAGCAGGTTGCACGGTTGTGCTCAAGCCAGCGCAAGACACGCCCCTCACCGCACTTGCAATTGCCGATGTTTTGCAGCGCGCTGGTGTGCCGGCCGGTGTGGTCAACGTTGTTGTTACCAACCCATCGGGCCCTGCTGTTGCGGCGATGATGGATTCGGGGAAGGTACGCAAGTTGAGCTTCACTGGATCAACCAAAGTTGGTTCGATCTTGCTCGCACAAGCAGCACCACGTGTCATTAACTGCAGCATGGAACTTGGTGGCAACGCACCATTTCTCGTTTTTGGTGACGCCGATATAGATGCGGCAGTGGACGGCGCAATGCTTGCAAAGATGCGCAATGGCGGTGCGGCATGCACGGCAGCCAATCGTTTCTATGTTCACGACTCGGTGCTTTCAGAATTTACGGACAAGTTGACCGCTCGCATGTCGGCACTGGTGCTCGGCAACGGACTCGATGCGACCACAACGCTTGGCCCACTCGTGTCTCGCGCAGAGCAAGAGTCGGTGGCAAAGATGGTGGATGGCGCGGTGAGCAGGGGAGCAAAGGTTTTGTGTGGCGGCAAGTCGGTGACGACGCCAGCGTTTGGGTTTCAAGCCACAGTGTTGGCCAATGTTTCACCTGACGATGAGATCTTGAAAGACGAAATATTTGGGCCAGTTGCTCCAATTGTTTCGTGCAGCACCGATGCCGAGATGATTCGTCTTGCCAACGATGTCGAGTACGGACTAGTGAGTTACGTTTTTACACGCGATGCGGCAAAAGGCATGCGCGTTGCAGAATCGTTAGAGGCCGGGATGATTGGTTTCAATCGCGGAATTGTTTCTGACCCAGCCGCACCATTTGGTGGAGTTAAGGCTTCAGGCATTGGACGCGAAGGCGGCCACGACGGTCTACTCGCGTTCTTGGAAACTAAGTACGTCGCCGGCAACTGGTAGAGCATTTGCTCGGGCGATCGAGAGCGCCCACCAAAACATCCCGAACTGCAATGGCAAGCGGAAGTAGGCAACAAGTTGGTCGCTGAGTGCGTTGTCGCGCCAATCCCATGCCATATAGAGGTTGGCGGGATACACAGCAACGAATAATCCGAATGCGGCGAGAGCAGCGCGACGACGAGTGGTCCTGGCCAGTAGGCCTAGCCCGATACAGAGTTCGCCAACGCCACTGATGTACGTCCAAAAGCGTTCGCTTGGTGGCAACCATGGCGGAATGATGTTGTCAAAAAAGGTTGGGTTGGCAAAGTGCATTACCCCTGCCGTCAATAAGAATGCGGCCATGATTCTGGCGCTAGTTACAGCAGGTTGGTGTTTTGTCACGTATGCATTTTGACAGACACAGTGACTTGGCTGGGTATTCCACGATCGACGGCTGGCATCTGTGACAATAGAAATGGTGAGCGATCAAATTGATATCAAAACCAATTGGTTGGATCCGAATGCCCTAGATCAGGTGCGCGGCCAAGTGCCCCTCGTATATGTGGACGCCGTGCCAGTACGGGTTGACGACATGGGTCAGGTCACGTCGGTTGGCATGTTGCTGCGCCAAGCACCCGATGGCAGTATCAGCCGTACGGTTGTATCAGGTCGAGTTCTTTTGGGCGAACGCATCAGAGAAGCACTGCTTCGACACCTCGAAAAAGATCTTGGGCCACTTGCATTGCCCAAGATTCCACCAGAGCCAGCGCCTTTTACAGTCGTCGAGTATTTTCCAGATCCAACCATTAGCGGTTTTCATGATCCACGTCATCACGCAGTGAGTCTTGCGTTCGTCGTACCAGTCTCGGGTGACTGTCAACCGAGTCAACAAGCACTCGATCTCGGATGGTTCTCACCTGAACAAGCGGTGAGCGAACACATGCGTAAGGAAATGACGAGCGGGCATGACCGCTTAATCAGGCTTGCATTGGCCTCAGTCGGGCAACTGCCCTAAGGGCTACAAACCCTTATTGGGGTTGGATTTTCGTCGCTTTCGTACGATCCTTGGAGCGGCATTGGTGTCATGTCGACGGAGGTGTGGTGGGGGTGAAACGATCGTCATATTGTCATCGACGACAAGCGTGATGCCATTGTCATCGATATTGCCCGGCTCGCTTGCGGTCTCAATTACTACCGCGGCTTCCTCTTTTGGTTTTCTGCCGAGCAGTTTGTCAAAAACCAGCATTCCACCGGCCAACATTGCGCCAACTGTGCCGTATCGCTGAGCCGCACGTCGAACCATGGCGTCATCTTGGTTAAGAACGAACTCATCGTCGCCGAGTTTTTCATCCATGCCGTTCAAACTAACGGTACATCCCTCACTTGAGTGAGAGGTGTGAATAATCTTTACTCGTGCTCATCGGTCACAAAGTTCAACACAACGCTGCGGCTTTGCGTACTGCGTTATTGGGCAAAAAGATGGTCCGGTTTGAAGCGCCATATATGGACAGCATCTTGCCTCAGGTGGGTCGCACCATAGAAGAAGTTCGCAATCTCGATAAAAGCATTGAGATTATTTGGGACAACGGCATCGTGCTGAGTACCCGAATGAAGATTATGAGTTCGTGGGATGTGTATCGCAATGGCGATACCTGGCGAAGAAACGCTGCTCATGCAGATGTAGTAATTGATGTTGACGACTGGGTTGCTGTTTGCTTCAATACGCCGGAGATTGATGTGTATCACGACTTTGATCCACGGCGACATCCGATACTCGGTAAACTTGGACCCGACCTCGCACGTGTCGACGCAGACATCGAAGAAGCAGTTGATCGCATGATGGAGTACGAAGAGCGCGATGAAACAGTTGCTGAAGTACTTCTAGATCAACGAGTAGTGCGTGGAGTGAGCAATGTGTTTCGTTGTGAAATTTTGTGGGCGTGTGAGATGCACCCATGGGCAAACATCGGCACGCTCAAGCGCGCTGAGTGTCGAGAATTACTCACACTTGCCCATGAGATGTTGCAAAATGCCGAGACTTCGTCGAACAACCTGGCAATTTATGGTCGACAAGGTAAATCTTGTGCTCGTTGTGGCGATGTAGTGAAGGTCAATCACCACGGAGAAGCTAATCGCGTTTTGTATTGGTGCGCAGGCTGTCAAACAGCACACGAGCCACTGGTGCGACCAAACTTCACACCGTTGTACATCGAACGCGATCCGAGTATGGGCGACAGTCATCCTGCTGCCAAGCAATTTATGAACGAAATTATTTCGCTACGCGATGCTGGCTAGCTAAAAAGCAAAAAATTATTAGTAAAAACTAAGCCCGACCCATAATGCGGTCTACATCAATGATCACGGCAACACGATTGTCGCGCTCTTTAGGATCTTGATAGCGCTGTGCATAGCCAGCAACTGCTCGACGCACTTCTTCTGGGTCGTTGTCCATGGTTGCAAGACGCACTGTGCCTTCAAGTGTGAGCCAACGTCCGCCGTCAACTTGTGAAACTGCCGCCCGTCCGCCACGCGAGGCATTGAGTGCTTTTTGCGCAGTTGAAAAGGTGATGACTCGCGCTTGACATGTCGAAGCGTCATAACTGAAACCGACCGCAACGACATGTGGCGAACCATCTTGTCGAAGTGTTGTGAGCGTTGCTAGATGTCGATCTTGCAAAAACTGCAACATCTCGGGAGTGATCTCTGATGGTTTCACAATTATGTGGTTGCTATTGACTGCATGATGTCCACTTTTGTGGCTCGTCGCGCTGGATAGACCGCAGCCAGCACGCCGACGATGAATGACAACACCAGAATCCAAATTGTTCCTGCAATCGGCAAACTGAATGCCGAGGCACCCGAGTCGGCCAAAATCAGAATCAAGACAAATCCCATCACAACGCCAAGAACGACGCCAACGATGGCACCAAACATGCTGGTAATCACGCTTTCCCAACGCACAGTTGTGCGCACCTGAGAGCGTGTCATGCCGATTGCTCGTAGTAAGCCAATCTCGCGCCTACGTTCAAACACCGACAACAACAAAGTAATTACGATGCCGACGATCGCGATGATGATCGAAAGTCCGAGCAAACCGTAAATTAGGCCAAGAATTTGGTTGATCTGGCCAGACTCGGCATCAATGAACTCGTCACGGCTCTGCAAATTGCCAAGCCCTTTGTCGGTGGTGGAAGAAGTGAGCGCGGTTTTGACCTGCTCGCTATTTGCTCCGTCAGCGAGACGAATATAAATATTGGCGTCAAACAAGTTGTTGAGAGTTCCTTCAAACAATGCTCGGCTAACAACGTAAGAGCCACCAAAGCTGCTGGATGCAAATGTGCCCTCTACTGTCACTGTTTTCTTGGTGCCGTCAACTAGTGCGAGATCGACGGTTGAACCAATGGTCCACCCTTTGGAAGCCGCTCGCGTGTCATTTACAAGAATTCCATTTGCCGAAAGTTTTGACTGATCACCTTGCACCATGTCGAACGTGATGAGACCACTTGCAGTAGCAGGGTCGATAATCAATACGAATCTTCCTGCGCCATCAAGATTCACCGAAGTAAAACCCAGGCCAGTTGCTTGCGCAACTCCAGGAATCTGGGCAAGTTCTGGAGCGAGTGAAGGCGCGAGGCCGCCAAACTGTCGATTGGCAGAACTCACGATGAAATCGCCTTGGAATTGATCACCAATTGCAGTGCGTACTTCACCGCGCACACTTGCCGCAAAAACGGTCATTGCAGTTACTAATGCGACACCAATAAGTACTGGCGCAGCCGTTCGAGCAGTTCGCTTTGGATTGCGCGCTGCGTTTTGCCGCGCCATTGCACCGGTGACACCACGAAGTTTTTCTATTGGGCGGCCAAGACTCAGTGCAACAGGTTTTGCAATTCCTGGTCCGATGATCAGCACGCCCGCAAACACGAGGAGCACTCCGATACCTAGCAGCACGTTTGTTGCACCGCCAGCAGTGGCAGTGATCGCACCCGCACCAAGCAACATTGCAACAATGCCAATTGTTACGCGTCGCTTCACACTGCCGACATTTTCAAGTGCCGTGTCACGTAAGGCTGCTATTGGGGGTACGCGACCTGCACGAAGCGCGGGAAGTATTGCCGAAAGAACAGTAACTACTGTTCCGACGATGATCGTGGTAACAATCCGATTTGGGTTAATAGTGAGACCCCTAGTAGGAATCTCGATGCCGAATGCGTTGAGCAACGAGCTCAAACCACGTGACAAACCGATACCTGATAAAAATCCGAGCGCAGAGCCAAGCAACCCGATGATCAATGCTTCAACCATCATTGCAATAACAACTTGTCGCTTGTTGGCTCCAATGGCCCGGAGTAATGCGTTCTCTTTGAGGCGCTGTGCCGTAGTAATTGAAAACACGTTGTAGATCACGAAGCAACCAATGCCTAAAGCAATGAACGAAAACGCGGTGAGAAACAGTGTGAGAAAGCTGAGTACAACACCAATTTGGTCTTGGGTTTCTTTGGTGATTTGAGCACCAGTAATCGTTTCGAGTTTGTCGGCAGGTGACAACGCTGCATTGATTGTGGAAACTAGTTGCTCGTCACTTACCGTTCCGTCACCTTGCACCAAGATTGCATCGACAAAACCGGGTGTGAGTAAAAACTCAGATGCGGTTGGTTGGTCGAACAACGCAAATGTTGCGCCACCAGGTGAGCTCACGTCGCCGTAGTTGGCAACGCCAACCATCGTAAATTCGCGACTACCTTTTTGGGCGTTGATGCGCACGGTATCGCCGAGCACAAACTCGCCGACCTTCGCGGTCGCTTTGTCCATGACCATTTCGGTTGGGCCAACTGGGAGGCGTCCTTGCTCAATACTCCACAACCCGGCGACACTCTCGGTAGCGATACCTCCGAATGTTGGTGGACCATTGTCAACACCAAGGGGCGTGCCGTCTTTGCCGATAATGCGGGCGAATCCCTGTACGTCGGGTGCTGCATCTTTTACCCCTGGCACGCCAAGCACAGTTTCAAGTGCACTAATGGGTACTGAACCTCGTAGTTCGCCGCCAAATTCGGCTTCAACAAAACTTGATGAACGAACGTATCCGTCAACGTCTGTAAATACGTCAGAAAATAGTTTGTCGAATGTGGAATTCAGTGTGTCAGAAAAAATATACGTTCCAGCCAAGAAACCCGTGCCGAGAATGATGGCGAGCGAAGTGAGAAACAGTCGGCCCTTGCGTGCAAGGGTCATTTTGAATGACAGTCGGAGCACGGCGCTTATTCTCCGAGGTGCTTGAGATAGTCGAGAACACGATCCGGGGTCGGCTCAAACATTTCGCCAGCGATCTTGCCGTCTTTCAAAAACACGATGCGGTCGGCGTAACTTGCCGCCACTGCATCGTGGGTAACCATCACAATGGTCTGACCCAGATCGGTCACAGCGCGTCGCATAAAGCCGAGCACTTCACCACCAGTTTTTGAATCCAAGTTGCCAGTTGGTTCGTCAGCAAAAATAATTGCGGGCTTACTTGCAAGTGCGCGAGCAACAGCAACGCGTTGCTGCTGTCCACCAGAGAGTTCGCTTGGTCGGTGTTCGAGCCTGTCACGCAATCCGATGGCGTCAATCACGTTTTCTATCCAAGCACCATCACCTTTTTGCCCACCGAGTGAGAGTGGAAGGACGATGTTTTCTTTGGCATTGAGTGTTGGAATCAAGTTGAAAGCCTGAAAAATGAAACCAATTTGTTCACGACGTAACTGAGTGAGTGCCTTATCGCTTAAACCACTGAGCTCGATGCCGTTGATTGCTACAGAACCGGTGGTGAGCGAGTCAAGACCTGCCATGCAATGCATCAATGTTGACTTGCCCGAACCGCTTGGGCCCATGATCGCGGTGAAGTGACCCTTTTTGAATTGGATTGTGACATCGTCGAGCGCGCGCACTTCACTGTCATCATGGCCATAGATCTTGCTGACGTTTGTGGCACTTGCAGCTGCTGAATCTGAGGGGGTGTTCATACCCCTC